>DASSCG010000306.1:0-8283 GCA_035697925.1 Pyrinomonadaceae bacterium | reverse complement strand
TTCAGACAGTCGTCGGAGACTGAGCGTTGTTTTAGCGCTGACGGCCATCTACATGATTGCTGAAGTTGTCGGTGGTTGGTGGACAGGATCTCTGGCGCTGCTGGCAGATGCCGGTCACATGTTGACCGATGTGGCTGCTCTTGCGCTTGCCCTGATTGCGGCATGGTTCGGCACTCGACCCGCTACCTCGAAGAAGACTTTTGGCTATCACCGCCTTGAGATTCTTGCCGCCCTGGTGAACGGAGTGGCGTTAGTAGTTATTTCGCTCTTAATATTTTTTGAGGCCTATCAAAGATGGTCTTCACCGCCAACAGTCAGAGGTGGCGTCGTGATGCTGGTGGCAGCCGGGGGCCTAATAATAAATCTAGTCTGCGCCTGGATCTTGCATTCACCTCACGAAGTCGATCTCAACATTCGCGGCGCCTGGCTGCATGTTATCAGTGACGCCCTCGGCTCCCTGGGGGCGATAATCGCAGGTGCGATCATGTCAGTCTATGGGTGGTACACTGCCGATCCCCTATTCAGTGCGCTGATCGGCATTCTGATTGTTTGGAGTTCGTGGCGGTTAATCCGCGAGGCGACAAACGTACTACTCGAAGGAACGCCCGCGCATATCAATCTCGCTGCGGTAGAAGAAGCTATCATGTGCACCGAAGGGGTTTCCGACGTTCACGATTTGCACATCTGGACGATCACCTCCGGACGTGAAGCCCTAAGCGCCCACGTCATCCATGCTTACAGTATTTCTCAGCCAGAGCTTCTAAAAGAACTTCGTACCAAGCTTCACGATCGGTTCGGCGTCGACCATTTAACGATTCAGATGGAGACACCTGATTTCGAAGACGAAACGTTTCATTTCTGCCACGCTGGAACTGCGTGCTTTCGATCACAACGCAACTGATTGCCGGCTGGGAATCATCGAGGTTCGTTGTAGGGCCAATCAGGGCAATCGTTTTCGCAATTGCCAATC
Organism: Pyrinomonadaceae bacterium; assembly: GCA_035697925.1. Taxonomy (GTDB): domain Bacteria; phylum Acidobacteriota; class Blastocatellia; order Pyrinomonadales; family Pyrinomonadaceae; genus PSRF01. The sequence goes on along the minus strand of DASSCG010000306.1, from coordinate 7,313 downwards.
TCAACCATTCTGGTTGTGCTACTTCGTTTCAACGCTTCCGAGACTCTATAAATAACGACGTCCTCGTTTTTAGGCCTTCCGAAACTTTGGTATGGAAATAAACCTCCTGCTAACTCTCGACCTTCGCGAACAGGCCGCGCTTCAGGCGGCTCTGGTGACTCATGGCGCGCCTGATGCTTTAGTGAATTTGGCGCTTACAGGTGCTTGCCGGATCTCGACCTTGGATGAAGCGCGTACGCTTCGCAATTGGCTGTCCCAAGCGCGTTCAGCGGGCCAAAGCGACTTCGCTTCACTTCATGTCATTGAGCGGGCCTTGGCGCAATTTGGCGCCTAACCAGCTAACCTGATCACATCTGATGCCCCAAATCGAGCTAGCTTACGGACAAGACTCATTGGGCTTTGAGTTTGACGCCGGCCGATATCAGGTCCTTGGCGCCAATACACTGACTGAGCCACCAATGACAGATGTCGAGATTGGTGCGGCGCTGGATTCTCCTTTTGAATGCCGGCCACTAGAAGAAATTCTATTGGAGGGCGAGTCGGTATTAATTGTTGTTTCTGACGCTACCAGAGTCACCGGCACCGCGCAGATAGTTAATCTGCTGGTGCGGCGGATAATTCAGACGGGAATCGCTCCACAGAACATTGCGATCATCTTTGCTACCGGCATTCATCGCGCTGTAACTGATGCCGAAAAGCGAGCACTGCTAACTCCATTTATTTTTCAGCGAATCGCAACTGTTAATCATGAGGCTTTTAACGAGAGCAGACTTGCCCTACTGGGAGAAACTAAAACAGGCACACGAGTAGAACTTAGTCGAACATTGCTGGATTTTTCTCATGTCATCCTCACCGGAGGTATAGGCTTTCATTACTTTGCCGGCTTTACTGGAGGGCGCAAATCAATCTGCCCAGGCCTGGCCTCATCTCAGACAATTGAATCGACTCACATGCTTGCGCTTGACTTTGCGAAAGGTGGAAGGCGGGCTGGAGGGGCGACCGGTAAGTTAGACGGAAATGCGGTTCATGAGGAGTGTGAACGCATAGCTGAAATGATCAGCCCCTCGTTTGGTATCAACACAGTGGTGGACGAACGCGGTCGGGTCGTACGGGTGTTAGCGGGCCACTGGCGCACCGCTCACAGGTACGCCTGTGAGGAATATCTGGCGTCGCGTTCAGTCAACATTGAAGCCAAACGTGACGTGGTGGTAGTTAGTTGCGGTGGCTTTCCTTACGATATCAATCTTATTCAGGCACACAAGGCACTGGACATGGCCGCTCAGGCCTGTAATGAAGGTGGCACCATCCTGCTTGTGGCGGAATGTACCGAAGGACTGGGCCGGAACGACTTCTTAAAGTGGTTCGACCAGAAACACTCCTCAGCCCTCGCAGAGCGTCTTCGTCTTGCGTATGAAGTTAATGGACAGACGGCATGGGCGTTGTTAACGAAAGCTGAACGCTACCAGGTATTGCTCCTCTCAACTCTACCAGACGAGCAAGTCAAGCAAATGCGTATGACTCCCATTCATTCCATTGACGAGGCAGTCGCTAAACTTGATCCGGCGTCGCCAGGCTTTATTCTTCCCCGCGGCGCGGCATGGCTGCCGGTTGTCCGACGATAATCGGATATTCGTTGCTTGTAACTTCCATCCGAACTAGAATTCAGGCCATTAAGTAAACAAACTAACTAAGGAGATAGGACGTGAGAATCAAGTCGATCGCGATCAGCGGTGTGGTGTTTCTCTTTGGTGTACTCTCCGTATCTGCTCAACAAACTCCGTCCCCAAGCAGTGAGCAGGCAGTTCCACTCACCCAGACGGCAGTAGCACTAGACGGCAGGGGCACTCCGGCTGTGGAGGGAACTTTGCGCACCACCTCCTTGAATGGCGCGCCTGATACTCCAGTCACTAACATTCGCGTCGTGATCAAAAATGTCTCTCCTTCACCGTTTAGTTATGTTTCCGGGTTAGTGACATTTTACGATGGATCGGGAATTCGCTGTGGTGAGGGGACCTTTAAAGCTGATGAGGTGCTGGCAAATGAGTCAGTGGAAACTGATGCTCCAGGCATTCGCATACGATGTGCCCCCGCAAACTGGCGCATCGTTGCAACTAATCTGCTTCCCCGCTTGTCTCCAGGACTGGTAGGGTTAGATACTGCCTCGCGATCCGCTAACCTTATTATCAGCGTAGACGGCGAGGAGCATCCTATCCAATTAGACCGGCCAATGGTATTGACTTTAGGTGAGCGCCAGCGAACAATTATTGTGCGTCAAATTCCTTAACCCTTGATAAGACTTGTGGTTGAGATCAACCAACGATTAGGGGAGTAATTCAAATGGCTAAGAACGAGGATAAAAACAAGTGCGCGCACCCCGCGTGCGATTGTCCGCGTGAAAAAGACAGTAAGTACTGTGGCGAGTACTGTGAGAATGCAGAGAAATCGGGCGTCATGGAGATCGGATGCAGTTGTGAACACGACGCCTGCCGCTAGTACATGCTGACTGATTACCGCAACTTGTAGTCGATAACGTTTATACACACCTCCACGCCCCGGCAGCGTTTCCCTGCCAGCTTGACCATAATCACACTCTGAGTTGGCAAATGTGCCAATCGAGTAACTCTTATCACAACGCCGATCGCTTGGAGCTTGACCTCGACATCAGGGTTGAGCAACCTGCGGTACTAATCATACGTGCTAAAATTCTAGACGGTTATGAGTCATTCTCTGCAAATGCCTTCGACTCGTCGGCGGACGTCAGCATCCGACAACCAAGTACTCGAACGTCTTAGCGAGATAGTCGGTGAAGCACACCTGCTGGTTGATCCGCAGCGTGTTGAGCCTTACGGACAGGATGCCGTGAAGGAAAAGTTTCCACCTGAAGCAGTTGTATTTCCTCGCACTACCGCCGAAGTCTCGGCGATTTTACGATTAGCGAACGAGGCGCGCTTTCCGGTTACGGCCCGCGGTGGCGGAGTAGGCTATACGGGCGGTGCAGTACCGGTTGATGGCGGGATTGTGTTGGGCACGGATCGAATGAATGAAATTGTAGAGATTAGCCCCGACGACCTATATGTTGTGACCGAACCCGGTGTCACCACTTACGCTTTGCAACAGGCAGTTGAACAAAAGGGGCTTTTCTATCCACCTGATCCATCCTCTTATAAGGACTCCTTTATCGGCGGAAATATCGCTGAGAATGCAGGCGGGATTCGTTCGGTTAAGTATGGGGTAACAAAGAATTACGTATTGGGTCTGGAAGTTGTAATGCCCCAGGGGGACGTGATTCGCACAGGTGGTCGTACCAGTAAGAACGTGGTGGGATTTGATTTAAATGGATTGATGTGTGGATCAGAAGGCATGTTGGGGATCATCACAGAGGCAACGCTCCGCTTGTTACCGCTCCCGGAAGCTACAGGAACAATTCGGGCAGCCTTCAAAACTATGCGCGAAGCCTGCGCTTGCATTCCTAAATTCACTGCACAGCGAGTCACTCCGGTGGCTGTTGAAGTGCTGGACCGTAATTCGATTAATGCTGTGGAGGCAGCCTTTGCTTTTGGTCTTTCCGCAGAAACAAGCGCTCTGATGCTCGTATCGGTTGATGGGACTTCGGAGGAGACTAGCCGAACGTTAAGCGTTATCGAGAAAGTCTTAACGAACGGAGGCGCCTTCGATTTAGTGCGCGCCCGCACCAGGTTCGAGGAGGACAGACTTTGGGACGTACGCAGGGCACTGTCGCCGGCAATCAAAAGATATGGAAGCTTGAAGCTCAACGAGGATGTCGTAGTTCCACGTTCCCGAGTGCCCGACCTGATTGAGCGAGTCGAAGAAATAGGTAAGCGCCTTAATACTTTCGTGGTCAATTTCGGCCACGCTGGCGATGGAAATATTCACGTGAATTTTATGTGCGACCGACACGATGCCGAAGCTGTATCTCGCGCTCGAGCAGCTGTAAAGGAAACGTTTGCAGTGGCCGTGGAATTAGGTGGCACAATCAGCGGCGAACATGGTATTGGCTATGTAAAAGCTCCATATCTGCATATGGCGCTCGATCCTGCCACGATTAACACCATGAAAATGATCAAGCGAACACTCGATCCAAACAACATCCTCAACCCGGGTAAGATGTTTAGCTGAAATCGAGAGTAACCGAACAGGTGACCTACAAAGTGCTTTCTACACTGATTGAGCTACAACGTCTAAAGCGTTTGGATCGAACTGGCTGGACGCTGAGAGGATTGCCAAATGGTACTGAGTCAGTCGCTGCTCACTCGTTTGGTGTGGCTGTAACCGCAATGACTCTGGCAGACGAATTGAGATCTCTCGGGGTGCCCGTTGATACGGAGCGATTGTTAAGGATGGCTTTGCTACACGACTGGGCAGAGACGCGAGTGGGCGACTTACCCAAAACAGCTACCTCATATTTTCGCGGGGATCTCAGAAAGAGGGCCGAGAGTGAAGCCTTCGCTGATGTCGTTTGTGAATCCGGAAGTGCGGCGTCTTTGTACCGTGAGCTTTATGACGAATATGAACGACGCGAAACCTTGGAGTCGCGATTGGTTAAGGCGGCAGATGTGATTGATTTGCTGGTTCAAGCACTGGCACTCGAACGTGCCGGAGCTCGAGGCCTGGAAGAGTTTTGGGCGGTCGTGAACACCGGCGAATTTCACCTCGAAGGCCCAGCCGAGGATATCGTAAACGAGCTTCTCAACTCACTGCTGGCTGCCCGCCAACAAGTTCTTAGTGGAACTAGTACTCAAGTGACCACAAATGTTTGAGTGGATAGCTGACTTTATTAGTTCGATAACATTGCGGGGGGCTCTCCTCTGGCTGCTCATATTTTTGAGCACATTTGGGATCAGCCTGGCAATCGTTACGTTTGTGCTTATAAAGGTGCCGCCGACATACTTTAAGAAATCACACAACAGGAAATTTCTCGAAAGCCGCCCACCGCTAATTCGAGGGCTCGCGATCGTGGGCAAGAATCTGTTAGGTATCGTCTTAGTTGTAGTCGGAGTTCTGCTCTCCCTTCCGGGAGTGCCTGGTCAAGGCATGTTAACGATTTTACTGGGCGTGATGCTTTTAGACTTCCCCGGTAAGCCACGACTAGAACACTGGCTTGTCAGTCGACCTAAGATCCTAAAAGCGATAAACAGGCTGCGGCATAGATTCAGGAAGCCCGCACTAGTGCTCGATTAGTTCGAGTGTCTTGCGGCAATAGAACCAGCTTAAAACGGCTGCGACTATGCTTAACAACCATGCTAAGGTCGCAGTTGCGGAAGGAAAAAGCCGCGTTGACAACGAAAAATGTCTTTGTTAGGTTGAACGAACTTTCAGCCTTGTCGGCAAAGCATTCGAGGTAATTTGCAAGAGAACTGAATGGTCAATTCATATTCTAGTCTCCGTCGCTTGCTTTCCCGCCAGTTTCTCCTTCTCTTAATACTGACAGGTTTGTTGTGCTCAACTGCTTGCGGCCTTTTTGGGACTCGCAAGCAGGTGCAGGTTCCGCCGATGCTTACCCCGTTGGTTGACGCCAATAGGGCTCAGTTGATCGCTGAAGTTAACCGGCTGGCTTCAATTAAATCAATTCGGGGAAAGGTGGATATCCAATTCGAGGACACCTCATTCGCGGATGTGGGAATCGCGGAGAAATACCGGCAAGCTGATGGGACCATCACACTTCAACGCCCTGGTAAGGTTTATTTGATCATTCAGGTGCCATTCATCGCAACCGACATTGCGCAAATGACGTCGGACGGCGAGAACTTTCGTGTAGCAGTGTTGCAAGGCGATGAGAAATATCGTCGCTTCGTTAAAGGTACTAACAGTGCGACCTACGAGAAACTTGAGCTTAATGGTAAGGAAGCGGAAAGCGCTAAGGGCAAGAAGAAGACAATGACCGGGAAAGAAACGGTTAGTGCTTTGTCGAACCTTCGTCCCCAACATCTTACTGACGCGTTCATGATTAACCCCGTTGGCGTACAAGCTGGTCTAGTCTATTCGCAAAGCGAATTCTTTCAGGAGGAGCCCGACATTCGGCCTCGCGCAAAGAAGGGCTCGCGAGTAGTCCGCGGCTACTACCTGCTGGAAGAGTTTTCTGCGGCGTCAGGGGATGAGATGCGCTTACTGCGCCGTTTCTGGTTTGATCGGGTTGGAGGGATACGGTTGGGTAGGCTGCAAACCTACGACGAGCGAGGAATGCTGGTCACAGACATTTCTTATTGGGATGATAAGCCCGTTGGCTCAGAAGGTCGTAAGCTTCCCTCGCGTATCGATATTACCAGGCCGCATGACCATTACAGATTAAGTCTGACATATCAGGCCCCTGCGTCCATGGACATTGACCGCGAATATCGCCCAGAGGCTTTTGTACTCGAGAATAGGTGGCAATTGCCCGAGGTCGATCTTGACGCCCCCCAAAGCAAAAGAGCCAAAGTAAGTAATTGACGATTTGCCGGATGCTAGATATAGGCGCCGGATTGTATTAACATCTGGCCCCTAAGTCGTTGGCATCCGTTTCATTTTGCATACTGCCGGCGCAGTCGTACACGATTTGGCTCTGGCGCCTACCAAGGTTCTGATTAATTCCTGATGCGAACTATTCTTCAAGCTGAAAACCTGGTTAAGGTCTATCGCGTGGGCAAGGTCGACGTCCCAGCATTGCGTGGGGTTTCGCTGCACGTACAGGAGGGTGAGTTCGTTGCCATTATGGGTCCCTCCGGCTGTGGCAAATCGACCATGCTGCACTTGCTCGGCGGACTGCTGACTCCAACCAGCGGCAAAATCATAGTTGATGGAGAAGACCTAACTGCTGCTACTGATGCCAAACGGACCGACATTCGACGCCGAAAGATCGGATTCGTCTTTCAACGTTTTAACCTTTTCCCCACGTTAACTGCGGAAGGAAATTTGCGCCTCGCAGAACGAATTCACGGCAATGGCGGCGATGACTCCGGACGACGCCGGGAAGTGCTTCGTCTGCTTGGACTCGAAGACAAGCTGCATCACAAGCCCCTTGAGCTTTCTGGCGGAGAGCAACAGCGGGTGGCCCTGGCTCGTGCAGTAGTCACTCGACCGGCTATCGTTTTAGCTGATGAACCAACCGGAAACCTAGACTCAGAGAATTCAGCACTAGTGCTCAACATGTTTCAGGAGCTCAACTACCGCTTTAATCAAACAATCGTGATGATCACTCACAATCCCGAAGCCGCAGCAATGTGCCGACGAATAGTGCAAATGCGCGACGGTCACATCGTCGAGCCGTCCCCAACCGTCCAGATGTAAATAGCTTATTTACATAGGATTGCTGGCAG
>DASSCG010000305.1:0-13568 GCA_035697925.1 Pyrinomonadaceae bacterium | reverse complement strand
TACTCAATTCCAACGATCCGCCCAAGCTACGCAGATTTGCAGAGGGCGAGTGGGGCTTCGAGTTGGTCTTCATTGATGGAATCCCGAATCCACTAGCGCCGTCCATGCGCAATTTTTGCCGCCTCGGGCAAACTACGGAGTCGTAGCATCGCTACGACGCCAAGGAATGGCCCCGGGGCCAGGATGACGAACGCGTAGCGCCAACCCACCAGCTTTACGAAGTGAGGTACCAACTCAATTGAAATGCTTGTCAAAAGAAAACCAACGCAGGTTTGTATCGTCAGGGCGGTGCCGATGTATTGCGGATCTCCCAGTTCAGTGACGCAAGTTGAAAACTGCGCAGAATCGGCAACGACCGTAGCTCCCCAGATGGCCGCTACCAGGATAAGTAGCACCGGGTTCCCTCCAAACAGGAATCCAATCATTAGACAGCAACTGCCACTGATCGCCATGGCCCACGACGTTACAAGTGTGCGCCCGACACGATCGGCAATCAGGCCGGCCACTACACACCCAATAGCACCACATCCTATAACCAGAAACGAAGTGACTTCTGCCAGATGCGCCTGACTTCCCTGCACCGAGAGACTCGCGCGAATCATTACTGGCAACCAGGCCCACATTGCGTAGAGTTCCCACATGTGTCCAAAGTAACCGAAGTCCGCAAGTCGCACACCGCGGTTTCTGAAGACCTTGACTACTTGTTTCCAATCGAACCGCGCCGCCGGCAACGTGAATGGCCCATCCCCTACAAACATCAGCACAATCAGAGAGCCCACTACCGCGAAGAACGAACTTAGAAGAATGTTGTAGCGCCAGTTCTGACTGCCTAAACCATTAATCAGATAAGGCGATGCCTTTCCCAGTGTGAGAGCGCCCACCAGCACGCCCAATGCTGTCCCGCGAGAGCTGCGAAACCACGAAGCCATTATCTTCATTCCGGGAGGATAAACTCCGGCTAGAAATACTCCTGTTAGGAAACGCGTTGTTATCCCCAAGCGAGGGCTCTGGGCGTAATAACCAAAGGTCGCGTTCGACACAGCCCCTGCGATGCCACAGGCAGCAACCAGATAGCGGGTTTTAATAATGTCCGGAAGGTTCAGTAATGCGCTCAACAGCGTGCCACTGACAAATCCCAGCTGAACGGCGATTGTCAGCCAAGTTGCAGTCGAGTCAGAGAGACGCCATTCCGATTGCAGTGCCGGTACGACTGCCGAGCCACTGAACCAGAGCGACATTGCCAGCAATTCCGCGAGTGAAAGTAGCGCGAGAACTCGCCATCGATGCCGTGAGGCAGCGTCGACTGGAGCGGTCGCATCGGCGGGCGCGGTCATGAAGCGGAGAGGATACTACAAAAGCAAACGGCAGGTTTTCCGAAAACCTGCCGTCAAGTCTTAAATCCTTTTTTTAGATTTATGCGACCGCTTCGTCGAAGTGCTCGATATCCGGAAGCGCAAAGGCCATTTTTCGCTTGCGCTTGTTTTCGTACATGGCCTTGTCAGCACGGGCCATCAATTGTTCAACGGTCTCGGCCTCCTCAGGGTTCATGATAGCAAGCCCCACGCTGATTGACAGTTTGTAAGGCGAGACCTTCGAAGCGTTGAAGGTAGCAAACTTACTGTTCAAGCGAGCCAGCGCGCTATCAACGCCACCGTCGGGTTCTACTGCGGCGAATACAGTAAACTCGTCGCCGCCCAATCGGCCCAGCACATCAGAAGAACGGAAGGTTTCGGTCAACAGCTCAGCAGTCTTGGTCAAGGCACGATCGCCCTCCATATGTCCGAACGAATCGTTGATCTGCTTCAAGCCGTCGAGGTCAGCGTAGACAACCATGAGGCTCTTCTTCGTCCGTTGAATAGACAGGAGATGCTGCTCAGAGAATGCCAGGAACCCACGACGATTGTAGAGGCCGGTCAATTCGTCTACGACGGATAAAGCTTGAATTGCTGCTTCCGCACGCTTTCGCTCCGTGATGTCTTCTATCTGAAAAATGAAATGCAGTGGGGCACCTTGCGCATCACGCACCAGCGAGGCGCTAGTCAACGCCCAGACTTCGTGACCATGCTTGTGAATGTATCGCTTCTCAAGCTGACAAGTGAGAATCTCACCTGCAAGCATGCGGTAAATGTGAGCCAGGTCGGCGCCAAGGTCGTCTCGATGCGTAAGCTCTTGAAAGTCAGTTCTCAAAAACTCTTCTTCACGAAAGCCGAGGATGTCACACAAGGATCTGTTTACTCTCAACCAGCAGCCTTCGGGTGAAACCAGAGCCATTCCGATTGCGGCATAGTCGAAAGCCGTGCGGAAGTGCTCCTCACTTTCCTGTAGTGCCTTACTGATACGTTCCTGCTCAGCGATAAAACGATTAAGTTCTTCGACGTGAAGCTTCGCCTGCTCAGCTTGAACGGCGGACGTTTCAATGTTCTGAAGGTACGTCCGGTAGGTGAGATAAATAATGGCGACAATGGGCGCAGTGGCAACGAGTGCGTAAAAGCCGGTGTGATCAATTACGCGAGCAACGAATCCCGCAGTTGATGCGCCGGCAAAATAGGTAATGGAGGTCCAAAGGAAATTAGTGCGCCAAGTAAACCAAAGTGGTTGTTTGAGTTTGAGGGCAGCACTCACTGCCACCAAACCTGAGTTCAAGCCATATTGCATGAGGGCCATCACACACAGCGCCATTACTAACGTATGTAACGGTCCTTCGGGCAAGCCTGGTAGAGGACCAAATGAAGTGCTTACAACCGTTGCAGTGATTGCAGTAGAGCAAGCCATTACTCCCGCGTTGAACAAGCCTACAAGCGGTCGTTTACTAAAGCGGATGGTAGAGGTGAAAGCTTCTATCGACGCGAGCAATATCGCAGCCTCGCCACCAAACATCAGCATGGTAAGAAAAATGAAGGTGTCTGAGACCGAAATGTGTCCTTTGGCGCGGGGAATTTGAACCGTAATGCGTGATCCAATAACGATCGTTATCAGGACGAGGAAAGGATACCTGAGGTCAAGTTGTCCAACGGGTAGGCGGAAAAGGGACAGAATCGTGACAATCGCGCCAGTCAGCGCGACGATCTTCATAAACCAGTTTCTAGTGGCTTGTTGATTCACAGTGTCCAGGAATTTCAGGATTTGAGTCGTTTTGCCTGGGCGGATCGCCCACGTGTCCGGGCTTTTAAAAGCAAACGCCATTCCCGAGAGGACGTCCGCGACGAGGTCAGAGTTTGGTGGAGTATCTATCGCTTTTCGCGGGTTTTGAAGGTTTCTGTGACGTGTCCGGTCAGGTCATCAGTCAATTTGAGGAACGGACGTTATCATTTTGACGTGAATACTGGCAGATTGTCCGCCCGGATTAATCGGGCTGTGCGTGCATGAATTCAAGAGGAGCAAACCCAAGCGGTAAACCCAATTAGCAGCACATCAAGTAGCAAACTCCCAATCTGACGTTTTCCACCAACGCAACTGGAAATAAGAGCCTCCTTGAGACCTTCGTTTCGCTTCAAGAACTATCCTCGACGTCACTCGAAACTCCAAAGAACAGGGTCTTTTCGATGACTTCGTGGATCGGGCTATTTCTTATTAAGAAACCAAATTTTTGATTTTAGGCAACTCACTGAACCCACTAGATGGAATGCCCCTTGGGCGCATCGGTTCGTGATATTCTGACGCTAAATTTCTTAACCGGCTGCGCTGCGCAACGTCGACAGGATTGCCGACGTTGGCGCCATTGGAGCTCACAGTTTCCATCGGTATGTCAGAGTTTATTACATCATTGAAAAAAAGAGCGTTCGACTACGGCGACGAACAACCGATCCGCGCGGAAATTTTCAGTGTCGAGAGACTCGAGCAGTATGCCCTTACCCTCGCCGCCGAACATAAAATCATCAGGAAGAAAGGGCGCGCCTACCTTCTGCCTCGGCTTGAATCAAACGGCAGAAAACTTGTTTCTGCGTATCGGACGCTGGTTGAAGCTTTGCGCAGTGGGCGCACGATCTCTCCCGCTGCCGAATGGTTGGTCGATAATTTTCACATTATCGAAGAACAGTTGCGCGAGATCCGCGAAGACCTTCCTAAAAGTTATTACTACGAACTCCCCAAACTTGCTGAGGGCTCACTCAAAGATTATCCCAGAATCTATGCCGTAGCCATTTCCATCATTGCACACAACGATAGCCGCCTGGAGACCAACACACTCCGCAGGTTCATAGCCGCCTACCAAACAGTCGCGCCATTTACGATCGGTGAACTGTGGGCGCTCGCGATTACTCTGCGCTTAGCTCTGGTCGAAAACCTGAGGAGGCTTGCCACCCGAATCGTGGGAGCTCGCGAAGAAAGAGAACAAGCAGATCACCTCGCCGACAAACTGCTGGAACTCGCCGCGCGACAACCCTCAGCACTCGTGCCACTCATAACCGATCGTTTGGGTAGGCGTGATCACCTTCCGCGTGCATTAGTGGTTCAACTCACCCAACGCTTGCGTGAACAAGATCCTGCTTTGATGCCAGTGACTGACTGGCTTGAAAAGCAACTCGCGCGCAAGGGATCCAGTATCGAACAGGTCATTCACAGCGAACACCAGAGACAGGCAGCTACGCAGGTGACGATCGGCAACATCATCACCAGTATGCGACTGCTTTCAACGCTCGACTGGCGGGACTTCTTCGAGAGTGTGAGTTTGATCGATCCCTTACTGGGTAAGGATCCGTTGGACGCGTATTCGAAAATGGAGTTTGGTTCCCGCGACCGCTATCGCCATGTAGTCGAACGAATAAGCAAACGTACTCTGTTCTCTGAGCTGGAAATTGGCGAGACCGCGGTCAACCTTGCCGCGAAAGAGTTTAATGAAAACAAGAACACTGGTCCCGAAGCTCACGTCGGCTATTACCTGATCGGTGAGGGACTGGGTCAACTAGAAGGCGCTTTTGGTTATCAACCGCGATTGGGTGAAAGACTTCGCCGATGGTGTTTGGGACACTCGACACTCTTCTATTTGGGCACACTTACGCTTTTGACTGCGCTGATCATAGCCGGCTTCCTTGTCTCGATGTACTTCGCAGGAGCGGGCTGGCCCCTCCTGCTTGTTACCTTCCTACTGGCCTTGATTCCAAGCAGCGATCTCGCGCTGAGCATTCTGAATTGGGACGTAACTCATTTTCTGGAGCCGCGTTTGTTGCCCAGGATGAATACCGTAAGCGGTATTGGCGAAGACGCTACCACGATGGTTGTGGTTCCAACGCTGTTCTCAAGTGAGGATGGGGTCCGAGAACTCCTGGCAAAGCTGGAGATCCATTTTCTGGCGAATCAAGACGATCACATTTACTTCGCCCTACTTGGAGACTTTGTCGATGCTGATACCGAAGAGATGCCGGAGGACGCTGCTCTTCTAGATGTAGCACTGGCAGGGATCGAGGCTTTAAACCAACGTTATAACAAGCACCAGCCGCAGCGCTTCTATCTCTTTCACCGGCGACGACAGTGGAACTCGGCCGAAGCAAAGTGGATGGGATGGGAACGGAAGCGTGGAAAGCTCCACGAATTTAATCGCTTGCTGCGCGGGGCCCGCGATACTAGTTTCATTGTTCAGACTGCAAATCCTGCCTGGTTATCCAATGTCCGTTTTGTCATAACGCTCGATTCGGATACCACCCTTCCTCGTGAGGTCGGGCGCAAGCTGGTTGGCACGGCGATTCATCCCCTCAACCGGCCACGCCTGGATCCCGACACCCACCGCGTAATCAGCGGCTATGGGATTCTGCAACCACGGGTCAGCATTTCGCTTGAGAGTGGTTCGCGCTCAAGATTCGCTCGCATTTTTTCAGGGAATACCGGAATTGATCCGTACACCACTGCGGTCTCGGACGTTTATCAGGACTTATTCGGAGCAGGTAGCTACACGGGAAAGGGTCTCTACGATGTAGACGCGTTTGAATCCGCGCTGGAAGGACGCGTGCCTCAGAATTCTCTGCTCAGCCACGACCTCTTTGAGTCGCTGTATGCCCGAGCAGCTCTGGTAACTGATATCGAACTCCTGGACGACTATCCTGCGCATTACGACTCTTATGCTCAGCGTCAGCACCGGTGGACACGCGGCGATTGGCAGATTATCAGGTGGCTCTTCCCTTCTGTGCCTGACGCTGAGCGGCGTAAAGTGCGAAACATCCTCCCACTCATCTCGCGTTGGAAGATCCTCGACAACTTACGGCGTAGCCTTGTGGCTCCCTCGCTATTCGTCTGGCTGGCAGTTGCCTGGACGCTATTTCCCAGGTCGCCTGTGGTTTGGACTCTCTTTGTCGTGTTGGCGATCGCCTTTCCAGTTTATCTCCACGTCACGACGAGTCTTCTGATACATCCCCGTGGAATCCCCTGGAGCAGCCATTTCTGGAGTGTATGGGGCGATATCAGAACCAACACTGCCCAAGTGGGGTTGTCCCTGATCCTCCTCCCGCATCAGGCTTTTTTGATGGTGGATGCAATTGTCCGGACGCTCTATCGGAAAGCGATCTCGCGCCGGAAGTTGTTGGAGTGGGTCACGGCTGCCCAGGCAGAGCGTACAGCGCGTCATGACTTGTCTTCGTTTCTCTGGTTCATGCTGCCGGCTGAACTACTCACTTTAGTCTCCGCTGCGTTAGTTCTCTTACTGCGACCTTCGGCGATGTCCGTGGCAGCGCCATTCCTGATTGGTTGGGCGATTTCCCCCTTCATTGCGAATTGGGTCAGCCGCCAAACGCCGCCAGCGCGTAGAGAATTGATTGGCGATGATCTCCGTTTCGCCCGAGTGATAGCTCGACGCACCTGGAGGTTCTTCGAAACTTTCGTAGGCGCTGACGATAACTGGCTTCCTCCCGACAACTTCCAGGAGGACCCAAGACCTGTAATCGCACATCGTACATCGCCAACGAATATAGGCATGTTGATGCTATCCACTTTAGCTGCGCATGACTTTGGCTACATCAGCACCCTCGAGCTGATTGAACGGCAGGAACTTACCATCGCCTCACTTATGAGGCTGGGGAAGCTTCGAGGTCATTGTTTTAACTGGTATGACACCCGAACTCTTGAACCGCTATTGCCGCACTACATTTCAACTGTCGATAGCGGAAACCTCGCCGGCCATCTTATCGCTCTGAAGCAGGCGTTTATTGAACTGCCAGAGACCAAGATCCTGGACCAGCGCACAATCGAAGGGCTGAACGACACAATCCTCGCCATCAGCGAGGAGACCGGCCGTATTGGCACCGTTCGTCAACGCACCCAAGTGGTCACAGTCAGGCAGCTGCGCGGCGAAATTGAAGCCTGCAAAGCCCTATGTGTTTGCGAACCATCCAACTCGCCCGCGGCATGGTTTCACCTCTTTGACACGCTGGAAAAACATGCGGTCGAAATAGCCGACATTGTCGATGCATTATCGATTGAGCACGGAGCTGAGAGCTTCTTGGATTTGCGTTGGTGGGTGGGAGCTTTTCGCCAGCAGGTCCGGTCTTACCTTCGTGATGTCACAACCTTAATGCCCTGGGTGCAGTTATCGTTATCCCCATTGGAATCGGCAGTCGAGTCGCTTGGGGATGAGATACAGCTTCAGTGGCAGGACGTCGTGAAATTTCTGAACACCGTTCCGACTCCGTTTGACATGCCCGAAGTTTCGGATCGGGCTCTCCTCAAGCTGGCGGCGTTGCAAGCGCAGATACCCGGTTCAGCAGCTGGTGAGATTGCTCAGGCGCACACTGCGGGTAACACTCTATCCCGATTGGTCACCTCCATCGAGAACGGGGTTGGCGCAACCAACCACCTGCTGTCGCGACTGAGCCGCTTAGCGCACAAATGCGAGCAGCTTGTCGAAGAGATGGACTTTCGGTTCCTGCTTGATCCAGAGCGGAAAGTGTTCACCATCGGCTACAACGTTGGCGAGTTGCGCCACGACAATTCCTTCTATGACCTACTGGCCTCTGAAGCGCGCCTGGCGAGCTTCGTAGCAATCGCAAAGGATGATGTTCCGCAGGAACACTGGTTTCGCATGGGGCGGCAACTCACCTCAGTGAATGGTGGACGAGCACTGATCTCATGGACAGGAACCATGTTCGAATACCTGATGCCGCTGCTCGTGATGCGCAACTACGAGGGCACATTACTAAACGAGACCTGCCGTTCGGTAGTGGCCAGGCAAATCGAATACGGACAAGAACGCGGAGTGCCATGGGGTGTTTCCGAATCAGCCTACAACGTGCGGGATCTCCAGTTAAATTATCAGTATGGACCATTCGGCGTTCCCGGATTGGGCCTGAAACGAGGATTAATCGAGGATCTGGTCGTTGGTCCTTACGCGACCATGCTGGCGGCAATGATTTGCCCTGCTGAAGCGATAAACAATCTGCGTGTGCTGGAACGGGATGGGGCGCTCGGCAACTACGGATATTACGAATCGCTTGACTATACCAAGGAGCGCCTACCGCAGAATCAAAAACGAGTAATCATTCGTGCGTTCATGACTCATCACCAGGGAATGAGTCTAGTTGCGCTCATCAATGCGCTCGAAAACGGTCGTATGGAAAATCGGTTTCACGCCGACCCACAAGTGCGGGCCACCGAACTGCTATTGCAGGAACGAGTCCCTATCGGAGTGCCGGCCGCACACCCCCGCGCCGAAGAAGTCCTGACAGGAAGAGTCACGCAATCGCTTCCTGGAATGATTACCCGCGTTTACAACACGCCTGATCTCGAAACGCCGCGGACGCAGTTGCTGTCGAATGGGACTTACAACGTGATGATTACCACCGCAGGGTCGGGATACTCGGCCTGCGGCCCGAACGCTGTCACCCGTTGGCGCGAAGACGTAACCCGGGACAACTGGGGAATGTTCATCTATCTCCGTGACGTGCGCAGCGCAACCGTATGGTCGGCAGGTCATCAGCCAGTTCAACGAAGGCCCCAGTCATATGAAGTCGCATTCTCAGAGGACAAGGCGGACTTTTGGCGCACCGATGCCGGAATCGTCACACACCTGGAGGTTGTTATCTCAGCAGAGGACAATGCTGAGGTAAGACGAGTTTCGATTACCAACAACTCGACACGAACTCGTGAAATCGAGTTAACCAGCTATGCCGAGATAGTCCTCGTATCACCGCAAGCAGACGCGGCACATCCCGCCTTTAGCAATCTTTTTATTGAAACTGAATTTTTCGCAATTGAGAACGCGTTGCTGGCCCACAGGCGCCGTCGTTCTTCTGATGATAAACAAATCTGGGCCGTGCATGCAGTGGTTGCTGAGGGTGAAACGCTCGGAGCCGTGCAGTACGAGACCGACCGTGGGCGTTTTCTGGGGCGTGGACACACTCCCGCTGATCCCGTTGCCGTGATGGAAGAGCGACCGTTATCGAATACGGTGGGAGCGGTGTTAGACCCGGTTTTCAGTTTGCGCCGCCGCGTGCGAATCCTTCCAAACGAGACGGCTCGCGTAACGTTCAGCACTGCCATCGCCAACACCCGCGAAGAGGCCGTGACCTTGGCGGATAAATATCACGATCCCAGCATCTTTGAACGCGAATCCCGTCTAGCCTGGACGAAAGCGCAAGTAGAAATGAGCCATCTAAACTTGGATGCTGATGAAGCCCACCTGTTCCAGCGCCTGGCCGCCCGTATCGTCTATTCGGATCCGTCGTTAAGGCCACGGCCACATGTGTTGGCGCTCAATACGAAAGCCCAATCGAGTCTTTGGCCTTACGCCATTAGTGGCGACCTCCCAATTCTGCTGGTCAGAATCAACCGACTTGAAGACTTGCCGATGGTGCGCAAAATTCTGCGCGGTCACGAGTATCTGCACTACAAAGGGTTGAAGATTGATTGTGTGATTCTCAACGACCATCCTGCCGGCTACATTCAGGAACTGCAAAGAGAATTAGAAGCGATGGTGCGAACCAGTGGCCTTCAGGGATTGCAGGACAAACCCGGCGGAATCTTTCTGAGACGAGCCGATATCATGCCTGAGGCGGACCGTATCCTGCTCCATGCGGTCGCGCGCGTTGTCATCGTCTGCGAGCGCGGTCTGCTTGAGGATCAAATCGAACGTCCCGCGATTGAAGAACCATTACCCCCCGCGTTTCTCCCGCGCCTTGCTTCTCAGACCTATCCCGAGCCCACAGTAGCGTTGCCGGAGTTGGCGTTTTTTAACGGCCTGGGTGGATTCAACCAGGGAGGTCGCGAATATGTAATCGTGTTGGGTGCCGATCAGTGGACCCCTGCTCCGTGGGCCAACATTATTGCTAATCAAGGTTCCTTTGGATTTCAAGTTACTGAAACTGGTGCGGGTTATACGTGGTCAGTAAACAGTAGAGAGAATAGGCTGACGCCCTGGTCGAACGACGCCGTTAGCGATCCTCCCGGAGAGGTGGTTTACCTGCGCGACGAAGACACCGGCACAGTTTGGTCCACCACACCTGCACCCATTCGGGAGACAGAGCCCTACACCATTAGACATGGTCAGGGTTATTCGGTATTCGAACATACCAGTCATGGTATCTCTCAGGAACTTCTGCTTTTCGTTCCTTTAGAAAGCTCACTGAAGGTTTCACTCCTTAGGTTGCGGAATCGCACAGAGCGAAAACGACGCCTCACAATCACTCTTTATAATGAACTGGTGTTAGGAACGCAGCGGAGTATCTCCGCCCCATACATCATTACCGAAATCGATCAGCAAACGGGAAATATCTTCGCCAAAAATCCGTTCAACAACGAGTTCGCCCACCGAGTCGCGTTCGTGGCCTCTAGCGAAAGACTCTCCACTGCGACTTGCGACCGCAAAGAGTTTATCGGTCGCAACGGCAGTCTTTCGATGCCGGCCGCACTGCGACGGGCGTACCTAAGCGGACGGGACGGCGCCGGATTAGATCCTTGCGCCGCAATCCAGGTAACAATTGAACTTGCCCCTCGCGAAGCTCGTGAAGTCGCGTTCCTGCTTGGTGAAAGCGACTCAAAAGAGGAAGCTCAGGACCTTATCTCGAGGTTTACCAGCCCTTCCGCGATCAACGATGCCTTCGAAACTGTACTGTCGTATTGGGACAGGATGTTGGGAACTGTGGAAATCAAAACTCCCGACCTGGCGATGGATACGATGCTTAATCGGTGGTTGCTTTATCAGACGGTGGCCTGCCGGGTGTGGGCTCGGTCTGCCTTCTACCAATCAGGCGGCGCCTTCGGTTTCCGAGATCAACTACAAGACGTGATGGCGTTGGTTTACAGCAATCCTTCGCTATCGCGCGAGCAAATCCTGACCGCTGCCCGCCACCAGTTTAAAGAAGGGGATGTCCAGCACTGGTGGCATCCACCCACTGGACGAGGTGTGCGTACACGCTTTTCTGATGATCTGCTCTGGTTGCCTTACGTTACGGCGTTTTACATACAAATCACCGGTGACTTCTCAGTCCTGGACGAAGTCGTTCCGTTTATTGAAGCGCCATTGCTCGGACCAGAAGATCACGAATCCTATCTCCACCCTGTTGTGTCGTCCGAATCTGGAACTATCTTTGACCATTGTTGCAGGGCGCTTGATCGAAGTCTGGCAGTGGGCGAGCACGGCTTACCACTGATGGGCGGCGGCGATTGGAACGATGGTATGAATCGAATTGGTCATCTGGGAAAAGGTGAAAGTGTCTGGGTGGGTTGGTTTCTTCACAACACGCTTAATAACTTCGCGCCCTTCTGCGACCAACGAAACGAAACCGGTCGCGGCGACAAATATAGAAATCATATGGCGAGTTTGAAGAAGGCTCTAGAAGAGCATGGTTGGGACGGAGACTGGTATCGTCGAGCTTACTTCGACGACGGTACTCCGCTCGGCTCAGTCCAGAATGAAGAATGCCGAATCGATTCAATTGTGCAGTCGTGGGGGGTGATTTCCGGCGCTGCAGAGCCGCACCGGGCGGCGCGCTCGATGGCTGCGGTCGAAGAATACTTGATCCGCCGCGGCGATGGTTTAGTCATACTTTTTACCCCACCATTCGATAAAAGTAATCTCGATCCGGGATATATCAAGGGATACGTTCCTGGTGTGCGAGAGAATGGGGGGCAGTACACACACGCTGCCTTGTGGACCCTAATCGCCTTTGCCATGCTCGGAGACGGAGAGCGCGCGGGCGAACTGTTTTCATTGCTTAATCCTATCAATCACGCCTCCACCCGAGCGGGATTGCACAAGTATAAAGTTGAACCCTATGCGGCCGCCGGGGACATTTACGCCGTTCCTCCTCACACCGGGCGCGGCGGCTGGACGTGGTACACGGGCTCGGCTAGTTGGATGTATCGTGCAGGACTTGAGTCAATATTGGGTTTCCAATTACGCGGGGATCGGTTAAAGATAGATCCCTGTGTGCCACGCTGGTGGCGAGAATTTGAGATTATTTATCGACGCGGAAGGGCCACCTACCGCATCAAAGTCGAGAACCCGCTGGCAGTCCATCGCGGCGTGAGCACTCTTGAACTCGATGGCGCTATGCAGACTGCTTCTGAAATTTCCTTAAAAGACGATGGCCAAACCCATGCGGTGCGTATTGTGCTAGGCGAAAAACCAGCAGAGGTGACAGAGAAATCCGAAGCTGTAAATGAATTGAAAGAACAATCCGGTAGCAAACAATAACAGCAGCATGGGGTGGTAAAAAATCAATCCTTAAAGTTACGGTGGAAAATACTTCGAACCTCCTGGAGGATCTATGAGTGACGAACGCAGAAGCCAGGGTCGTGTAGCTGCTTATATCGAGGTCTTATGGGAAGGTAAGTCAGGAAAATACGAAGCAAGGACAGCAGACATTCATACCGGCGGTTGTTTTATCGATTCGATGGGTGACGTAGCAGTGGGGGAAATCATTCGTTTCAAGTTGCGCCTTCCCCGCGATGAGTGGATTGAAGTAGAGGGCGTGGTTGCTTATCGCTATCCGAACGCCGGATTTGGCGTGCGTTTCTTGAATATGTCCTCGGAGGATGACCGGAAGCGACTTGAATGGCTGGTTAAAGCTGAAGATTATCGGGTGCAGAAAGCCAGTCAAGAACAAGATTTGAAGACGGATCTTTGAAGTAGCATTGATAACGCAGTTACCTAGGATTCATAATCCGATTATTCCATTGTCTAACATCGACTTGATCATTCGTAAGCTATCGGCTTCGCGGAACGGACAAATGGAAAGTATCGATTCAATATCCCACTCTCCGTTAATACGGGACAGGACAAATCCTTCCTGAGGTCCAATCTCTTTCGTCCCTAACTCGTCTGGCTTAAGAATTATTCGCGGCACCCCGTTTGGTGGAAGCTTCTTGTAGACCTGGGAGATAAATTTCCTCTCTGCTTCGATGAGCAGATTTTCAGCAGCGATATTCTTAGGCTCCCGTCTCAAAACGGTGTGGATGATCGACAAGGCCCGTTCGGCTTCATCATGATCCAATTCCTCGCGGGCGAGTAACAAAAGCTCGGAAGCCCCTTCGGGCAGATCCGGCATGTGACTCATCGGATCGGGAATTTCGGGGAGCTCGCCCGCTACATTCGCCAGGCCCTTGTTAACTAGGTCGTAAAGCTGGGCGTAGACGGCAAATGGCGATGC
>DASSCG010000304.1:0-5737 GCA_035697925.1 Pyrinomonadaceae bacterium | reverse complement strand
CGAAATCGCAGAGAGCTTGCAAAAAGTTGAGCGGCGTTTCCCCTTATGGTCAGCAATGGGCGGAATTCGCCGGGGAGCAAGTCAAATCCCTGCGCAATTGAGCTGCGCCGGACTACTGCTCGTGATGGCCATTAATCTGCTGAGCGTGATCGCACGCAAGAGCATCACGATTGACGAAACTCTGATCATTCCCTCCGGCTACTATTATCTGAAGTCCCGCACATTTTACATCGAGCCTGATCACCCTACGCTCTCAAAACTATTAACCGGACTCCCGCTGATATTCCTGCCACTCGAAACTCCAGAATTGGCTGACCTGAACCGCGAACCCTCCGCGGATCAAACAATAATTGCCGCTAACCGTTTTTGGACCACGAACCAGCACCATTTTGAAAGTATCTTTTTCTGGTCGCGAGTGCCCATGGTAATCCTGACGCTGCTACTAGGGGCGCTTATCTTCGGTTTTGCGCGACAGTTGTTCAACGTCCGCACTGCACTGCTGGCTGTCGCCCTTTTTAGCTTTGAGCCCACTATTCTGGCCCATGGCAGAGTAGTAAAGGACATCCATGTCGCCTTCGTTTATTTACTTTTTTACTTCGCACTCTATCTGTATGGCTCCAAGCCTACCGTGCGGCGGGCGTTGTGGCTCGGACTGGCATGCGGTCTTGCGCTTATCGCTAAGTACTCGATGATGATTCTTCTACCCGTACTACTACTTGCCTTTTGCTTCTTCGCACTCCGACCGCCAGCGGGCGCTGGTAGACGTCAGATCCTGGTGCATTTCTTAATAATCGCGTTCTCAAGCCTGCTGATAGTAAAAGCGTCCTACCTGTTTACTCACCAGCCTTTGATTGCGGCGGATATAGAGGCTGTGACGCGCGATGATCCTGAGCGTTCGAGCATGCTGCTTTCGGCGTTGAAATTCTCATCTCCATTTATTCCGCCTTACTTTGTTTACGGTGTGTACCGCACCTTTATCCACAACGATGTCGGACATTCAGCCTTTCTCCTGGGGACCTACAGCGATAAAGGCTGGTGGTATTACTTTCCAGTAGCTTTCGCGCTGAAGACGACGATTCCTTTTCTCTTCATTACTCTGGTCTCGCTTGGTTGGGCGGTGTTTGGCGCGATCCGGCGCGACGTAAGATTCATGATTCTGCTTGCGCCGGCAGTGATCTATGCGCTGATGTCTATGTTCGCCAGCATCAACATCGGGATTCGTCATTTCCTTCCTGTCTTCCCTTTTCTTTTAATCCTGGGAGGCGCCTTGCTGGACCAGCTGCTGCGCGCGCAGCGAAACTACTGGATGGTTGCGCTCGTGGTCGCCTTGCTAGGGGCTTGCGTCATAGAGGCTGTGCGTGCGTATCCTGACTATATCCCTTACATGAATCAGTTCGCGTCGGGTCGGCCTGGTTGGGAATACCTCTCGGACTCTAACGTCGAGTGGGGCGATGACGCAGGCGCGGTCGCCGAGTATTTGAAGGAGCGCGGTGAGACCAGTGTGCGGGCCTCGTTCCTTGGTGGATCGATGCTGCTTCCGCTGTATGGGGTGGAGTACATCGACTTGCTATCTCCCCCAGGGGCAAGTCTGCCCGAGACGCGTTACATCGCGCTGGGCGCAAGTTTTCTGAACGGCTCAACAGTACCTGGCTGGAGCGAAGGCAGTGGGCGCGAAACAAAAGAGCAGCGGCGAAATTTTTTCGCCGAGTATCGCGGCCGTCGTCCTGAAGCAATCTTTGGCAACTCAATTTATCTAGTCCGCGTTAGTGAATGAGCCTGCAATCATTGGCAATCGTCAATTGCCAATTACCGATTTGTCCTCCCTCATACCACGTTTAATTTCAGTACCAACGAATTCAAAGCATCCTTACTGGAAAAGAGCAAGTTCAACGTCGCAGGAGTTTTGAAAGCTTGCCCTATTCCAATTGGCAATTGGCAATCGGCGATGGTGTTACTGCCGTTTCGCTTTAGCTTTCTCGTAGACTTCTAGCGTGAGTCGTGCAGTCTGCTCCCAGGTGAACTCAGCTGCGCGGACTCGTCCTAGCGCGGAAAATCTCGAACGCAACTCACTACTCTGAAGTAGATCCACTATTGCACTCGCGAGCGAGTTGGCATCATTTGGCTCAAATAGAATAGCGGCGCCTCCCGTAGTCTCTTCTAACGCCGGAATATGACTTGCAATAACTGGCGCCCCACAAGCCATTGCCTCAAGTGGCGGCAAACCGAAACCCTCATAGATTGATGGATAGACAAATGCCGAGCAGGAAGAATACAGAGCTCGCAATTCCTCATCATTTAGATACTCGGTAAGGACAATGCGCTCGTGGGCCGGTGATTTCTCGATCGCTTCAAATAGAGGTTCACTAAGCCACCCGCGGCTTCCGGCAATCACGAGTTGCAGAGTTGGTTGGTCGGTGGCGATTTCACCAAAGGCTTTGACAAGGGTCAGCAAGTTTTTTCGTGGCTCAAGTGTTCCCACCGTCAATAGAAAGTCGTCTCCGATCCCGAGCCTTTGGCGCACAGGTTCAGTGGCTTTCAACTCCATCGGTGTAAAACAGTCGCGGGCGGCTTCCGGAACTGCAAAAACTTTCTGCGGCGAGATTTCAAGATGCTCACAAACCTCACTCCGTACACTTTCCGTCGGAACGATTATGGCGTTAGCCGCCCGGGCCATTAGAGGCAGGCGTCGTCGGGAGCGACGGACCCGGCGCTTTTCGTGAGTTTCAGGATGAATAAGTAGTGAGAGGTCATGGATTGTCAGTACTGTTGCGCATTGACGCCACGGCGGAACGTCATAGTTAGTACCGTGAAAAAGTTCGATTCCATTACGCCGAACGTATCGTGGCAACCCGGCGGACCACCAATAACGGCCCACTGGACCTACACGGACGCGCTTTATTTCAAGGTTGGACGGGAGGGTTAGCGACTGGTCCGCGACCGTTACTGGCCGTAGATTTGATGGGTAAACAATCTCAAAATCGCTGTCCGGTGAGACCCTCGCCATGGCCAATGCCAGTTCAAAAGTGTAGTGTCCAACGCCGGTTTTGGGTTCGGTCAAGGGTATTCCGTCAAGTCCGATGTGCATGTTTTACTTGGCTTTTCTCCGACTCTTGGACAACCTTACCTTGGTTCAGACATCAGAGACGATAGTTTTTATACAACCAGATAGCGGATTGGGAGTCCCTATTGACCAATATGGGCTCAGGGTTTAGACTTTTAACCTCGTTGGTGCGTCTAAGCCCATGATAGACGAAACCTCTTGTCCCTTTCCTTTAGCTTAAATCGATTGTCAGGAGCGATGAGATGCGAATTGCCATAGCTGTTTTAGTGATAACCCTGAGTGGGCTGAGCGTATTGGCCCAGGGTCCGCCGACGCTAAGGATTGTGACCGAGGTTCCCAATCTGCCCTCCGAGCTTTTCTATGGAGACATCAAAGTTAAACCTTTGCGCCTTCGGCCCGGGAGCAACACCCCAATTACCATAAATGACGCAGATTTCTTCGTTCACCAGCAGTACGTTGACTTTCTCAGTCGGATGCCGGACCAGAGTGGTTTTAACTTTTGGGTGAACCAAATAACGAGCTGCGGAAGCGACGCGGGCTGTATCTTGGGCCAGCGTGCGAACACTTCAGGCGCGTTCTTCCTTTCAATCGAATTTAAGGGAACGGGGTATTTCGTGTATAGGCTCCACAAAGCCAGCTTCGGAAACCTACCGCAATATTCGCAGTTTATGCCTGACGCTCGTCAGGTGGGGAACGGTGTTATCGTCGGCCCTGGAACTGACTGGGAAGGCATTTTGGCCGCCAATCAGACGGCTTTTGCGAATGCCTGGGTCGACCGGACAGCTTTCCTCGGGCAATACCCTACAACACTGAGCGCGAATGAGTATGTCACCAATCTCATTACGACCGCGGGTCTTACTGGCCAGGTCGATCCCGCCCCGATTGTTAGCGAGATAAGTGCTGGTTATCCGTCGGCGGCTGCACGCGCAACTGGCCTTCGTCGCGTCATCGAAAGCTCGGCCTTCGATAATAAGGAGAAGAATCCCGCTTTCGTATTGATGCAGTACTTCGGTTACTTGCGCAGGAATCCGACCGATGCGCCAGATAATAACCTCGACGGGTACAATTTCTGGCTCAACAAACTCAACCAGCACAATGGCGACTTCCATGCCGCCGAGATGGTGAAGTCGTTTATCGTTGCTGGTGAGTATCAAGCCCGCTTCTAAGCTTTTCAAGCTAGCAATAAAAAGGCTGGGCTCAGAAACTGAGTCCAGCCTTTTTGCGTATGCGCGTTTACCTCACTTGGCCAGATCCTCATGGAACCGGCTGCGATACCCGCCACTCACGGTCCGAAGCGTTGAATGTACTCGCCCGAAGTAATGAACGCTTTGACCATCTCCGCATTTACGAAGTTCCCGTTGAACTGATTTAGCTTCCCGAGCCAGAAGTTGTAGCCATCGAAGTTCGTGTCAGGGAATGTGTTCGGGTTGCGTCGCAAATAGCCGAAGTACTGCATCAGCACAAACGCCTTGTTGAACTGCCGTTGACTAAAGACTCCATTCTCCGCCACGGAGCGCAGTACTTGGGCGCGAAGCGTTGACGAAGTGGGGTCGGGCGACAACTGTGCGACCAGAGCGTCGCGCTCACTTTGCGTCAGTGCTGGACCTGCACCCGGATTAAGTGGGTCCAGGGTGTTTCCGTTCAGCTTATCCACAAATTGCGCCGCCGTCATACTGATCGGGTACGCTGACGGCTGCACGAACGCCTCGCGCTGTACGAAGTTGAGGAAGAAATTCTGCTTGTTGGTTTCTAACTGGGCGTCGGCTCCCGGCTGGCCGATGATGACGCCGCGTCCAATCTCCTGCGTATCGGGCAGGAAACTTCGCAGTTCTAGATTTTCTCCTGAATTGAATGAGGCCTGGTAAGCCTTGTAGACCAGATAGCCTGTCTGTTGGAACTCTATCGAAACGTAGAAGGCCGCCGAGACATTGATTCGGCGGATTTCGCGGCAGGCCTGCGTCGTGCATTCGTCGATCTGGTTCTTCCAGAATGCCAGTCCCCCGGCATCGGCCTCACGATTAAAGAAGTCTATGTAATGTTGCCGGACGAAGAAGTCAGAGCTGAAGCTCGCATCTCTGACAGGGTTTGCACCGTTGACGGCCTCATCACTATTTACCGTTACGTTTACGATCGCTGGAGTACCAATCGAGCAACCCACCGGAGTATTCAAAAAGACTTGGAAGTTTTCCGTCCCTTCGCCGTAGGAATCATCGACAATAAAGACGGTGATTGTTTTCGACGTCTCGCCCGGAGCAAAACGGAGCGTGCCAAGGGTCGCCAAATAGTCTGAACGTTCGTTGGTTGTGAGGTCCGTAGTGCCGTAATTCACCGAGGCCGATCCTGAAGTGCTAACCGTGCGAGTAACGGTGAGATCCACCTTGGTCGTTGCGTTTAGAGTTTCAGTAACACTTGCCGTGCTTGCGCTGAATTGAACCACTCCGGGTGTTGGAGTCGGGGTCGGTGTGGGTGTCGGTGTAGGAGTGGGCGTTGGGTTCGCGCCATTTAACGTGAGAGTGAGAGTGTAATTCCCAACCTCATCTTCATCGAACGAAGTTGACTCGATGATATAAGTACCCGCTGCGGGTAAGGTGAAAAAGCCGTTGACGGGGATGCGGGAGTTAAGGATAACCGCGAATTCAATGTCATCGTTTTCCGTTAGAACGTTTCCAGCCGGGC
>DASSCG010000303.1:0-6599 GCA_035697925.1 Pyrinomonadaceae bacterium | reverse complement strand
TAGTCTTGAAGAACAAGAGGTGAATTATGCCTAGAGGTGACAAAGGCGCTTACACTGACAAGCAGAAGCGCCAGGCTGAACATATTGAAGAGGGATACAAGCAACGCGGTGTCTCTGAAGATGAAGCCGAAAGTCGAGCTTGGGCAACCGTGAATGCGATGACCGGCGGTGGTAAGAAAAGCGGATCCGGTCGTGGCAAACCGGTCAACAAAGCACCAGCAAGGAAGGGCGGGAAGAAAGGCGGGAAGGCGGCAGCGAAGCGGTCCTCCGCTGCAAAGACCGCTTCCGCAAAGAAGGCTGCCAAAACTCGGGCCAGAAAAAAGTGATCAATGCCCGAAACGAGAACTTGAATCTAACGCTTGCCGCTACAAAATTAATATGATGACCAAACCTGTAACACTCCCCTTCCCAGTTTCCAATAACGTATCGAGGATGCAGCCGTCATCGACGCTCGCTGCCATGCAAGCTGCCGATGCCCTTCGTGCAGCCGGTGCGAGTGTAGTGGACTTTGGCGCCGGAGAGCCTGATTTCGACACACCTGAGAACATTAAGCAGGCAGCTGTTGAGGCAATGCGAGTTGGTCAGACCAAATACACTCCCACGGCAGGAACACGCGAGCTACAGCAAGCAATTATCAACTTCTATGCGAGGGAGTTCGGCGCCGATTACGATCGCTCGCAGGTGATGGGCACCTCGGGAGGCAAGCAGGCAATATTTAATGCTGTCGTTAGCCTGATTAATCCTGGCGATGAAGTGTTAATGGCAAAGCCCTATTGGGTGACCTTTCCGGAGATCGTTGTTTTCGCAGGTGGCGTGCCGGTATTTATTGAGACTGAAGAGACGGGATTTCTGCTCAATGCGGATCAGATAGGAGCGGCGATTACTCCACGAACCAAGCTCATTATTTTGAACTCGCCGAGCAATCCTTCGGGGCGTGTAATTCCACCAACAGAATTCAGGCGCATGATGGAATTGCTAACTGCCCGTGGCATCTTTGTTATCTCAGATGAGTGTTACCTACGGTTCGTGTATCCTCCGGCAAAAGTCTTTAGCGCTGCCAGCCTTCCTAATGAATTACGGAGTCGACTTTGTATCGCCGGCTCGTTTTCAAAGACCTACGCGATGACTGGGTGGCGGATGGGTTATGCACTCGCTCCCCGCGAGTGGACCCAAGCCATGCTTAAGATTCAAAGCCACTCAACCAGTAATCCAAATTCCATTGCCCAGCGTGCAGCAACTGAAGCTTTCAATGGCCCGCAGTCTTCAGTGGGTACAATGTTGGCCGAGTACACCGCACGACGGACCTGGCTACTAGATGCCTTGAAAGAGGTTCCAGGATTCAGATGCAATGCACCCGAAGGCGCATTCTATGCTTTTCCAAATGTCACCGATTGCTTAAACGACAAAGTGCTCACGTCGGGTGATTTCGCACAAAGGTTGTTAGAGGAAGAGCAAACAGTGGTTACAGATGGTGCGGGGTTTGGCTGCGAAGGTTACCTGCGAATCTCTTACGCCACCTCGATGGACCAACTGAAGGAGGGTGTGAAACGGATCAAGAGGTTTGCGGAGAAAGTGTCCAAGTAGCACAGACTTTAGTCTGTGAACCAAGGTTGAGAGATTCAACGAAAACGCCAGGGAAGGTTTGGCTTCCCTGGCGTCTTTTAGTAAGGCTAAGAACACAGACTAAAGTCTGTGCCACTTAATACAGATTGAAGTTGTATTCCAGCTGAATGTACATCGAGACCGGACGGCCATCCTTCATCGCCGGCGAGAACTTAATCTGCCGCGCCGCTGCAATGGCTCGCTCAGTCAATCCGTATGGTAAGCCAGACACGGAGCGGATGTTTGTGACCTGTCCACTCGAGGTGAATACGGCCCGCAATACAACAGTTCCGGTTATCTGATTCTTCCTGGCTTCCTCAGTATATTGAGGCTCAGGCTTGGAGAGCACACGTGCTTTCGAGGTAACTTCTCGACCACTGAAAATTCGGTTAGGGTCTCCGCCACCAGGGCCGCCAGGGCCGCCACCGCCATCGTTGCGATCGCCGCCACCAATATTCCCACCTCTACCTGGACCAACACCGCCACCCTCACCGGGACCAATACCACCGCCGGTACCAGTACCGATTCCATTACCAGTGCCCGGGCCTGACGACGGATCGTTGCTCTTCGACTTGAAATCGCCGTATGGCAGAACTCTCGAGTCTGGTGGTATCAAAAGTGGATCACCAACCAGGGTTGCAGCTACAGGAAGTGAAGGGTTCTTGATTGCAGGTGGCTTAGGATCTGGAGCCACTACCTGCGGCACAGTCAATGACGCTTGGGGAGTCTTGCCAAACGAAGCCTCCTTCTGTTCTTGACGGCCACCGCCACCGCCGCCGGCAGCCTTTTCAGGCTTGGGCTTGCTACCGCCACCGCTACCTTTGTTAAGACCGGCTGTGCCGGGATCTGGCGTTGGTTGCTCGTTAGGAATATCAATCAGTTGATCCACAAGCTGCTCTTCAGCCGCAGCCGCTTGTTCTGCGAGTCGTCTAGTCTGAATTCGATCGATCCAAAAGACTGCCAAAACGATCGTCATCACTAGGAACAACGCTGACACTACGCCGGTCGCCACATTCGGCTGGGAAAGAGCTCGCCAGCCAGCCTGTCCGTAACCCACGGCCATACGCTTGCTAAAGCCAAATGGATCTCTTTTGAACTCGGGCCAGGTTAACTCTGACTCATGAGCGATTTCTTTGACAGCTTCCATCAACCTCTGAGTCAAACCAGCATCATCCATGAAGGTGAAATGAAATTCTTCCTTCTCAACAACTGCTCCGGCAGCGCCTGCAGCGACAGCGGCAGCATGGACCGGAGGGCTAGTCCTTGTAGGGATTGTCGGTGTGGTTGAGGGCGCTACTCGAACAGCAGCATCCTGCGCGGGGGCGCGCGTAACGCTTTCGTCCTCACGAGGAACAAATCCGTTGAGTGGCGTTCCATCTACGGGACAAAAGCTGAACTTCTCAGCGAACTCTTCCTGGCATGTGGAACAAAACTTCATGGTCACTACCTCTTTTTGGCTCTGGGGGAGCGCTATTGGCTGGTTCGCAGCACCGTCGCTTCCATACTCCATATAATAACTGTTTGAGACGCGCTCATCGAGCGTTTTCGAAGGCTCTGGCACACTCCAAAGCTCGAGCACTCCCTTGAGCTCGCCTTCCGAAAAGAACGGGTCTTCTGGCTCGATGCTGCTCATCTCAAGCCTGCTCCAAAGTAACAATTTCCTGACTACTATTCAAATAAGGCCACAGGGTACTTCTGAGTCTTTCTCTGGCCCGGTGGAGCCGGGCCTTTACCGCACCAACGTCTGTGCCCACAACACTTGCAATCTCGCTTAAAGCCAATCCCTCATACTCAAATAGGATCAACGCTTCCCTCTGAAGTGGTGGCAAACTGCAGACAGCCGCCTGGACTTTTAAGGACAGCTCCTGGTCCAATAATTTCCCCAGGGGCTGCTCTCTCACCGGAATGGGCCGATCCTCATCAAACTCCTCAACGGTCATTTCCCTTCCGGTATTGCGAAACTGCTTCAAAGAGAGGTTTCGTGCAGCCGAGTATAGATATGTTTTCAATGAGCCTCGCTCGGGTTTAAAGTTCTCAGGTCGCTTGATCAAACTTAAGAAGCAATCGTGCGTGATGTCTTCAGCCAATTCCACCGACCCCAACATCCTATACGCGAAGCGAAAAACGCCTGTTCGGTGCCTTTCGTATAACTCGACAAAAGCTGCTTGGTCCCCACGCCCTGCCATTTCAAGCAGGAGTTCGTCTGTAGTTCTATCTGGCAATCAAGCACTCGATTCTGTAGGAATCGCTTCCTACTTTGATTACCGCCAAACGGCCTAAAGTTACGGCCCCAACCAGCATTTTTCGAAATTATGCTGAACTAATACTCAAAGACCGTTCCCACGGGCGGGAATTATACTACCCTTCAATCTGATTGGAGCACGCAATCTCGGGCCTTCACCAGAAGATCAAACTCAGGCCTTTGATGCACTTACGAGCCAAACGGTTGACGGGTAAATATCGCGCATCTAAGATGTTTTGCTCCCAATCCTAATTACTAAGCAGAGTTCCGTGCCACGTCGGGACAGTTTATCCCGGCCAACATCAGCACCGTCAGAATTATGAACCTGACTTTCCTAACCGATTCACTGCGAAAAGTACTAGGTATTCTCGTCCTGGGACTTCTCATGGGGGTACTTTTTACTTCCGTTTGCGGCCAATCCACGCCCGAACCAGAGCGCGAACAGTTGCTAAATGGGCTGCGTGTACTTTTCTGGCATCGTCCAGGTGACCAGGATGTGCTGCTGAAGCTACGCATCCATAGTGGTGCTGCGTTCGACATGGCGGGTAAAGGCGGCCAGATGGCTATCTTGGGCGATATCCTTTTTCCGGACCCAACTACCCGCGAATACTTTACAGAGGAGATGGGGGGCAAGCTCGACGTTGACACCGACTACGATTCAATTACGGTTACGCTGCAGGGTCGAGCTCAAGAATTTGAACGAATTTCCGAAATCCTGCGAACAGCATTAGTAACTACCCAAATTACTCCGGAGAACGTGGCCAGAATTCGCGACGCTCGTATCAAGATTGCCAAGGACACTAACGTCTCCCCATCACAATGGGCTGATCGAGCTATTGCCGCTCGGCTCTTCGGAGACTTCCCTTACGGCCGTCCTCACTCTGGAACCGCTGAAAGCCTAGGGCGAATTGAGCGAGCAGATGTGCTCTGGGCGCAGGAAAGGTTTCTCAACTCTAATAACGCAACCCTTGTAGTCTCGGGCGGCGTCCCCAAGATCCGGGCTATGAGGGCTTTACGTCAACTATTGGGTCCGTGGCGGAAAAGTGAGCAACTGGTTCCCTCGACTTTCCGGCAACCTGAGCCACCCGATCTGCGCACTTTAATCATTAACGCCCCTTCGGATCAGGGAGCTGAAGTAAGGCTCGCGACGCGGGGCGTTTCCCGCGGAGATAGAGATTTCGCCGCGACCGCCCTACTGGCTGTAGTCGCCAAAAAACGCTGGGAGCTGCAGTCTCCGGATTTAGGCCGCAAACCTATTTTTGTTCGAAGTGAAGCCCACGTCCTCCCAGGAATTTTTGTGATGGGAGCCGGCGTGGATAATCTGATGGTTCCCAAGACACTCAAGACGGCTCAGGATGTTCTGCAATCGCTAGTAAGCGCACCCATCCCCGCCGCGGAGTTGGAGTTAGCCAAGGCCGAGGCTAGTGCCCAATTCGCCAAAGAGCGCGAAGGAGCTGACGGTGCTGCCCGAGCCTGGCTCGACATGGACACATTTGGCCTTCCTCCGATCAGCCAACAGACGTCAGCTTTCAAAGCAGTCTCAGCAGCCGACCTACAACGCGTAGCCTCGAACCTCTTCGATAAATCCCGAA
Organism: Pyrinomonadaceae bacterium; assembly: GCA_035697925.1. Classification (GTDB taxonomy): domain Bacteria; phylum Acidobacteriota; class Blastocatellia; order Pyrinomonadales; family Pyrinomonadaceae; genus PSRF01. Next base: position 1,163 of record DASSCG010000303.1, on the reverse strand, counting down.
TCGCCACCGTCATCATTGGCAATGCAGAGCAACTTAAAGCCATGCTTGAGCCAAATGTGAGGTTGGAGTTAATGGGAGCGATTGAGAAACCGCAACCTGATAAGGACGCAGTAAAACCGGGGTCCACGATTCCGGTTAAGAAGCCTGACTAATCGCAAATCATTCGCAATCTGCTTGCAACCACATCTACATCTCATTTCGCTTAACTGTGTCTGACAATCGACGGGCAAACGAAGAGGAACATGCTCATCGCGTCCGCGAGATGTTCGCGGCCATCGCCGGTCGATACGATCTTTTAAATCACCTGCTGTCAGGGCACATTGATAAACGATGGCGCCGACTGGTAGCGCGAAAGTTGCGCACAGTACTAGGCGGGAGTGGGATTCGGATTCTCGACGTCGCATGCGGCACCGGCGATCTTTCGCTGACGTTGTCGGAAGGTACGGGAGCACAAATTATCGGTACCGATTTTTGTCGACCGATGCTCGAGATCGCTTCCCGTAAGATTGCTGATCGTCAACGTGGCATCCCACTGATCGAAGGTGACGCTTTGTCACTTCCGTTTCTGGATCGTTCGTTCGATGCGGTGACGATTGCATTCGGATTGAGAAATCTGTCCAACATCGAACGCGGATTAGGAGAACTCCAGAGGGTTCTGAAACCCGGCGGCTATGTCGCAATACTTGAGTTTTCAAAACCGGTGGTCCCGGGGTTCAGCTTTCTATTCAATGTGTATTTCAATCGAGTATTACCCATGCTTGGCGGGTTGATTAGTGGATCGAGAGTCGCATATCAGTACTTGCCGGATTCGGTGAGAAAATTTCCTGACCAACAGGATCTAAGCTTGATGATGCGCAAGGCAGGCTTTGAATCAGTCGACTACACGAATTTGACCGGAGGAATTGCGGCGCTGCATTTAGGAAAGCGTAGCAATTAACTCCAGAGATTGGTTGCAACTCACTCGCTGAATTGCAGCCAGTAAAGGACGCAGTCCGCAGGAAAATCTTTTGAGCGTGCGGTTGTCGGGGCCATGCGACTCATTTCGGGTTTTCTTTGCGGGCTGCGTTCTATTTTGTACTCTTCAATAAACCCTCTCCTACTCACACAGCCCTCCACGGAGGGGTGTATGCTATCATCCCTCGGAATACCTATCTCTTACTGCG
>DASSCG010000302.1:0-2317 GCA_035697925.1 Pyrinomonadaceae bacterium | reverse complement strand
GATGTGTATTCAGATCCGGGAAGAAGACTTCACTGTGGTCCATCATGAATTGGGCCATAACTACTATCAGATGGCCTACGCCGCCCAACCCTTTCTCTATCGCGACAGCGCAAACGACGCCTTTCACGAAGCTATCGGCGATACTATTGCCCTGTCCGTTACACCCCCGTACCTGAAACAGATTGGGTTGATAGACAAGGTCCCTGATCAGAGCGCCGATATCGGATTCCTTCTGCAACGTTCATTGGAGAAGGTGGCGTTCCTGCCGTTTGGTTACCTGGTAGATCAATGGAGATGGAAAGTCTTTTCCGGCGAAGTGGGTCCTGGCGATTACAACAGCGCATGGTGGGCACTAAGAGAAAAGTACCAGGGTGTATCTCCGCCCGCACCTCGGACTGAACAAGATTTCGATGCGGGAGCGAAGTACCATGTACCGGCTAACACGCCCTACGCCCGTTATTTCCTGGCGGCGATTCTCCAATTCCAGTTTCATCGCGCTTTGTGCCACGAAGCCGGCTTTACTGGGCCTCTCTACCAATGTTCTATCTACGGCAACAAGAAGGCTGGTGAGAAGTTGAAGCAGATGTTGGCGATGGGTTTAAGCAAACCGTGGCCAGAGGCACTTAGGGCCATGACAGGCGAAGACAAGATGGATGCAACGGCAATTATCGACTACTTCGCACCGTTAAAAGTTTGGCTGGATGAAGAGAATAAGAAACCTTAAGTCGGCCTAATGATGCACTGGTTGGGTGGTGACGCTCGGAAATCCACACAACTGCCTGGAGCCGATTGGGCGCTCAGCTCGAAACTCTTTAAAAAGGGATAGAGTGAGTGAGGGAGGGGCACTTACTACGGGTTGTGAGTTCTAACGACCCATTCAGTTAGAACTCGAAGTTTCTTTATGAACGGATTACTTCCGCTGCGGCGAACTTAGCCACAACATCAGCCGGCCAAAAGCAATGTCTGGTGCTTTCCCGGACCGTGGCCAACCGAACCTGGATAAATTCTTCCGTCGTCAACTTTGGAGCCGTGACTTTCCTGAACTTGCTCCTGTAGTTAAAGTCTGGACGAATGACCAGATTTGTAGCAACGCGCGGGACCATTCCTAAAGCTTCTCGGTCGGTGAGTTCCGCTTCCTCAACTGCGAGCGGAGCAGCCGGTAACGAAGACACTGCATGTAACCGACCTCTGGTCGGTTTTGCAGATGCCAGCTGAAACTCGAAATCTTGACCAGCTAGCGGTGCCTCAGCTACGGCGGTAGATAATTGTCGATGCTTCAGGTCGGCGAACGCTTTCATATGAACTCCTTTCCCTTAAGAAAACACCAATTACGCCTCTCTTCCATTTCTTTTCTTGAGCCGCGAAGCTTAACGCGCTCAATGCCTTAGGGACCGGCTCCACCTGGGCAGCTACGCGCCGACACGACGCTGCTGGAAGTCGATATCACAAGGCGACATGCCTTCGATTCGGAAGTCCGGATTTTATTTGCTCGGCGTCGAAATATTTACATCGATCTTCTTGTCGCCGCTAAAAATCCGACCACCAAAAACGAAAAGCCCTACCACCACGATGATCACAAAAATCACCAGAATGGCCACAACTCCAGTACTACCGCTACCACCATCGTCTCCCATAAGTTTCCTCCTATCCCAAATTTCTTACCCGGCCGTTGTTTCGCCTCCGAGCAAGGTCAAAATCTCGCCCGTGACATAGCTCGAATCGATTTCCGAAGCAAAGTAAACAAAAGCTGGAGCAATTTCTTCCGGTTGTGCTGGACGCTCCATCGGTGTATCTGCGCCAAACTCCGCTACATCCTGAGCTGACTTATCCGACGGGTTGAGAGGGGTCCAGACTGGACCAGGCGACACGCAATTAACGCGTATGCCTTTCTCAACCAGGTTTTGGGCTAACGACTTTGTGAAAGCATGTATTGCCCCCTTCGTGGCAGAGTAATCAAGCAGATGCTTGCTGCCTTCAAGGCCGGTTATGGATCCGCAGTTCACAATAGCGCTGCCCTTTTTCAAATGCGGCAGAGCCGCTTTGGTCACTCGAAAATAGCTATAAATATTTGTCTTGAACGTTCGGTCCCACTGTTCTTCGGAAACCTCTTTTAAACTCTTCTGGTGCTGTTGAAATGCTGCGTTGTTCACCAGTATGTCGAGTTTTCCAAATTTGCTGACGGTGGCCTCCACCGCTTCTTTACAAAATTTAGGGTCCGTCAAATCACCGACAATCAAATGTGCCCTTTGACCCTCTGCGGCTATTGCTTCACGAGTTTCGTTCGCGTCGCTCTGCTCTTCAGGAAGATAAGTAATTG
>DASSCG010000301.1:0-7039 GCA_035697925.1 Pyrinomonadaceae bacterium | reverse complement strand
TCTCGAACTCGAGGAGAAGTTTGCTAATCCTTACGTCGCTGCTGAACGCGGGTTTGTCGACGAAGTTATCGAGCCAGCCCAGACACGCCCCAAGCTAATCCGAGCACTATCACTCCTGGAAAACAAACGCGACACGAATCCGCCGAGAAAGCACGGCAACATCCCGCTATAGCAATCTCAAAAGTTGGAATTACAGTCTGGGCAAACGCCACCGAAGGGATGCTAGTGTTTCGGGGCGTAATATCCCTCTCGATAAATCAATTGCAACTTCTGGCGGCGCAGCTCAGGGTTGATGATTTCCATTTTGATTCGACGATGAGAGCCGTCTCGAAGTTTGTTCTGGGGCGAGTAGGCAACAACGTACTGAGAACGGAGTTCTTCCTGAATCTGCGTGAAGGCTCTTGATAACTCAATGTCGTCGCGCGGAAAAAAAGCTCGACCTCCTGTACGATCCGAAACCTTTCGCAAAGAATCCATCTCAACCTTATATAGTTCCGGATCTCCAATACCAATGCTGTAAACCGCGACATTGTTTTTCACCGCGGCATCAATTGCATCCTGCCGCTTGATCGTACTGCTCGTATCGTCGCCATCACTGAGCAGAATTACTGCTCTACGGGAATCCTCCGAGCTCTGTTTGAGTACCTCGCTGGCAGTGTGCCAAACGGAATCCCAAATGCTTGTCCAACAGAGAGGATCTTCCTGAACAGGTTTCTCTTCTACGCAATTCGGGTTGTTTGGAGGAAGCAGAATCCGCAGTCTATCAATAGCCAGATTAACCTTCGAAATATTGTCTGTTAGTTGCTGCTCGATCTTAGGTACGCCGGTAAACGACACCACGGCGACTCTGTCCTTTTCTGGTCTTACCACAGCGCGGATGAAGGCTTTCGCGGCCTTCTTTTCATCCGGAAGTGTTCGCTCTTGAGATTTACTTGTATCGACTAGGATCACGAGCGTTAAAGGACGGTCGGTCTCACGCTCAAAAAGGCTAATTGTCTGCGGCGTGTCGTTTTCGTAGATTCTTAAATCATTGGCCCGAAGGGTGGTGATGAAATGTCTATCCCGATCAACAGCAGTGAAAACGGTATTCACAAGATTCGTCTCCACGCGAATAACTTCCGGTTCTTCTTCCTGGGTTGAGTTCGCAGAAGTGGTAACCCTCGTCGAGGGAGGAACGCTTACTGTTCGAGGCCGGCGTTGATTAGGGTTTGACGGCGACTGAGCATTGGTGACTAGAAAATTAATGGTGAACAACGCCATCAAGTTCAGCGAGAGTAGTTTAAAGTTGATTCGCATGATGGAGTCTTAGCGGCTTCAGAAGGTAGCAAAAGATTTCGGTTACCACGACGTTAATCAATCAAACGCCGAGCTAACCAGGTCCTCACAAAGAAATGGGCAGCCCCAAATTTGAGAACTGCCCATAAGCATACCGACGATTAACCTGTTAGTAACGACGGTTACGATTGCGAAGCTTGTAGGTGTACAAGGCTGAACCGCCACCACCTGCCAACGCTCCGATCGCAGCACCCTTCTTACCACCGATGAGTCCGCCAATGGCTGCGCCAGATCCTGCGCCAATCGCCACGGTCAGCTTGTCGCGGTGCTTGTCCCAGAAGCTTCGGCTACGCGGCTGCGCAGTCGAAGTATACACAGGGCGCGAACTCGTGCTGTGCGCATAGCGTCGACCCGTGTTTCGATAAACCACCCGGGCTGGCTGCGTAACTGTAGCGGTCGGTGCTAGCGTGCGTGCGCCATTAGCGCCAGCTTCAGCAGCACGAAATCCATCCGCGAAGCCGACCTTATACGCCGTTTGCTCGTCTGAGGTGTTGAACTCAGCTGGAATGAATTGGTCGTTGCTGGCCTGTTCCTGGCTGGCCGCGGTGCTGTACGCCGGGGTTTCCTGGGCCACAGTCTGGGCCGCCGTCGATGGCTGATTTTTTGAATTCATTACCAGGGCACCAACAGAGCCGCCCACGAGGGCTGCTATCAAAGCAACCGGTAGTAATTTGTTTGTCATAATCATCACTCAAATCTCCTTCGTGCCTTACAAGTGTCAATGCCTCAACTAAGCTGCCCCTCTAGTTGGCAAGACCCGTTCCTAAAGAACGTCTGGTTAGAGTTTTAATGAGCTAGTACCAGAAAACTGCCGTTTTTCCTGCGACTTCGTGGAGATATAACAATTTTGCAATCAAGTGTAATAAAGCGTGATGAAGCGCCGATTGCTTTATGTACCCGATATCGAATTGTCGGATATGCGAAATGATCAATAGAACATAACCGGGCTTCTTAATCACGGTTAACAATCATGTGGCGTGGAGAGTTGATACAGGAAAAGTGCGGAAACTGAGCAATAAAAAAAGGCCAGAACTTTCTGGCCTTTTCTGAACAGAGATGCCTTATATAACTTAGGCTGCTCGTTGAGTCGCGACTGGCTTATTCTCTCTAAGTAATTCGAGCGCCTTCTTCATCTGAACGTCTTCAACCGCCGGCTTCACAACGTTTGGTGTCGTGACCTCCGGCTTGTCATTGGGTTGCGGGGGCCGGTTAACCGGGTCGTCGTCGTTTCCAGTCAGATCTTCGGGATCGACTGCTTCGGCAACTTCAGGGCGTTTGACCTCTACGGAAGGAGTTACGCCCGAATGAGCGCGATCTTCACCCAAGAAAGGTTTCCCACTGGCGTTTGCCCATTTGACCGTGGTAAGCAGCAAACCATCGCCGCCGCGTAAGGTAAACAACTGTTGCTCGGCCCCAGCACCAAAGCTCTTCTCGCCGACCAGCTGGCTGCGATTGCGCTCAACGAGTGCGGAAGCAACTACTTCGGCTGCGCCGGCTGTTCCCGTATCGATAAGGGCGATCATCGGGCCGGAGAAAATTGTGGCTTTGGGATCGGCGGTGAAGGTCTTCAGTGTCTTCCCTTCTCTGCCTGTAGTCTGTGCAAGGGTTCCGTCTTTAATAAAGAGATTCGCCACGGCGACTGCCTCATTGATAGAACCACCTGCGGTGCCCCTTAAATCAAGAACAATTTTTTGCGCGCCTTGCTTAATCAAATCCTGAAGTCGCGAGCGGGCTTCGTTAGCTTCACCATCGGCGAGGCTATTGATGCGAAGTAAGCCAATCCTGCCGGCTTCCAGTCTCGATTCAGCTGCGGGCGCGCGTGAAGAGCCGCGTTTTACTGCAACCGTTAATGGGCGACTCTTGGCGCGCAGAATCCGCAACTTCACTTCGCTCCCCGAAGGACCATTCAGAAGTTGTTTGGCGTCGTAAAGCGAAATATCGCGTGTGGCCTTGCTGTCAATGTATTCGATAATGTCGCCGGCTTTAACTCCGGCTTGATCGGCTGGCGAGCCTTTGATTGGTGCAATAACGTAAAGGTATGAAGCGACTTGCGACATTTCCGCACCAATCCCGACCTGATTGTCTTTGCCTGTTCCGCTATACTCCCGAACCTGGTCCGGCGTGAGGTAGGTCGAATATGGATCAAGCCCATAAGCCAGACCTCTGAGCGCGCCTGCGCGAACTTTCTCCATGTTAGGCTCATCCACGTAGTCATTTTGGATGTGCTGAAGAACACTCTCAAAAATACGCAACTGAGCATTAGGATCATTGGCTGGTTGCTGTGCCCGAGTAGATATCCAGCCGCCGACGACTGTATAAAGGGCGAGGGTCGCTGATAAGAGAATCAAAGCAAACTTTGCGCGAAATGACATTGGTTACCTCTCGTTTATTACATCAGTTGGTGAATGCTCAACTGAGCCAGGAGCATCATACAGACGACACTTAAAGGGCGCAAGCCAGTGGCCTTACTGGCTTTACACATGATGGCGGGCTGTTCTTCCTAGGATTGCCAGCCGACCGAAAGCAGCGATGAATCACCGAAAAAACTCTAAACCCTTGCTCGGGCCAATTCTTGCCCTCGATCTCGGCAAAAAGAGGGTCGGGGCGGCGGTCTGCGACTCGATGAACATCTCCATCACTAAACTCGCCCCCATTGCTCGTACCAACTGGAAACAACTGCTTAGTGATGTCCGTGAACTAATACGCCGCTTAGACGCCAGAAGTCTGGTTATTGGTTTGCCGCTGAGTTTGGATGGCGGCCGAGGCTCCGCGGCCGAAGATGCTGAAAGCACGGCCCGAAAGTTCGCCAAGTCGCTGGCGCTTCCGGTGTATCTTCAGGATGAGCGCCTGACTTCGGTGGCAGCGGAAGAGCAGCTCCGAGCCGGAGGTAAGACTTCCTTCGAACTGCGCAATCTGATCGATTCCCAGGCAGCTGCTATTATCCTGAAAGAGTTTATCGCCGGTGAAGCTCCCAGGACTCCGGTGTCTATCGATTAACGGAAGGAAAGCGCGGATGCGTAGCGCTGCAGAACACTCGCCGTGAAACGTCTCTTATTAATCGTCATAATTTTAGTTCTCGGAGCAATCGGGGCAGTTACTCTTGGTTACAGAGACCTGCGCACTCCCGTTCAACACGGATACAGCGGTCAATACGTCGAGATACCAAAGGGCACTACACCGGCCGCGGTCATTAAGAAACTTGCAGCTGCAGGCATCATCAAACACGAAAAACCTGTGCTGATTTACATGAAACTCACCGGAGTGGGCCAACGCTTCCAAGCCGGTGAGTACAACTTCCCTTCTCCGATTTCTCCGCAAGCGGTGTTGGCGAAACTACAGACCGGCGAACGCAGACTACTTCGCTTAACCGTGGTGGAAGGTTGGACACGTTGGGACATTGCCAATGCGATGGCCCGAATTCCAGAGTTGAAACTCGACGAGTCTGATTCGGCACTCTCGTTGATGGACGACGTATCGCTGATCCAGGATTTGGATCCTAGTGCTAAGAACCTGGAGGGCTACTTGTTTCCCGCTACATACGAGTTTCCTCGAGACACTCAACCAGCAGATCTGATTGCGTTGATGGTTAAGCGTTTTAAGGAAGTTTGGAAACCTGATTGGACTCTGAAGGCTGCCGGCCTCGGACTGTCCCCACGACAGGTTGTAACTGTGGCTTCGCTGGTCGAGACTGAAGCCAAACTGGAAACTGAACGGCCGGTCATAGCGTCCGTGGTCTACAACCGCCTGAAACTTAATATGGCGCTGGGTATTGATTCGAGCGTCATCTATGCATCCAAGCTGGAAGGAAAATGGCGGAACGATGGCAAGGTCTATAGGAGCGACATTGATCGCAGGTCACCATATAATACGCGCTTGAATGTAGGACTTCCGCCAGGGCCAATCGCTTCCTCAGGTGAAAGCGCTTTGAGCGCAGCAATCAGTCCTGCTCAGACGGATTACCTCTACTACGTGCGTGAGCCATCGCGAGATGACGGTGCCCATAATTTTTATGCAAAAGAGAGTGATTTCCTGACTGGCGTCCAGGCTTTAAGAAAGTGGGAACAAGAAAGAGACTTGGAGAATGCGAGGAAGAAAGCTGCGGAAGCTAACACTCAATGAGTCTAAGGTAAGTCACTGCTTGAATTTGTGCACTCGTTAATCTATTCTCGATTCACTGCTCCCCTTTCACGGGTGTGTCGATTTCATTGAGGTATGAATCATGTGGCGGCTAACAGGTGCATTGATATTAGTTGCTCTTTCAGTCTCTGCCGCTTTAGCGCAGGGCAAAGGGATCGACAAGTCTAATGAGCGGGTTCGAGACAGCGGCAGTAAAGCCCCTGCAAGTAACGGCAGCAAAACCGATGTTGGCGCTGGGCGTGGAATGGATTTCGGAAAGGGCCGCACACCGGATGTTCCGCCGCTCCCAAATCCATACCGATTGACCGCCCGAAGAGATGTAATTATTAAGGCGGTCGAGGATGTCATGCGCAACCAGAAGCTTGTGATGGACGAAACGACCTCCAAGCCAAGCGAAGGGATCATCGTGAGCCAGCCGTATACCTTTATTAAGGGCGCCGTGGTCTCTGAGTCTGAGCTCAATCGCTATGCACAGGTTCCAGCTTCCGACACTCGCGGTTGGACCCGCGGCCGTTACACGCTTAATGTTGAAGTTCAGCCAATCGACGGAACCAGCGCGAACGTAGCGGTTAATGCAAAGATTGAGGGTAGAACTGACGGAGCCACTGGGGCGGAGTGGGTAACGTTGCCGAGTCTGGGCGTAGCTGAGGAAGAGTTCATATCGGCACTGGTCACTGCTATAACAGGCGCACCTCCTCCCGGACGTGTGCTGCCCAACCCCTAAACCTGAGGTAAAGCTTTAAGTCTAATTTTAGAAATGCTGACAGATTCTTCTCACACCGAGCTACTCATCGAAGAAAATAGTTCTAAAGGGCGCATGTTAATTGCTGTCGTGTGCGCTCTAGCGGTCACCGCGATCTTTGTCGCCGGTTATACCTATCTTAGAAAACGCACCGCACAACAGCGATTGGCAGCGGAAGCGGCTGCCGTGAAGCCGGAGACTTCAGATGCACCAAAGGGCCCGGCCAAAGCTCACATACTGGTGGACGAGGCGCTCTTGAAGGGTGGCCAGACCATTATAGGCGGCACGGTAAAGAACATATCTAAGGAGAAACTCAGTGCACTTACGGTCGCACTGGAGCTTCGACGCCGTAAGGATGGCTCTCTGGAACAGCTTTCCACACCTCTTCAACCAACGGATTTGGAACCAGATGAGGAGGGCCGGTATTCGCTAAAGCTTCCGGCCCAACAATACAACTCAGTACGCCTGGTGGGATTGAAGGAAGGGCCCGATTCGTCGCTTTTGGCATACACAACTGCCTTAGGTCAAAAGCGTCCCCCAGAAAGAATTCAGCCCAAGGTGATAACGGTGCCGCGCACCGGACAAGGCGGTGACTTTCTGAACTCACCGGATAATCCAGCGCGCGTCCCGTAGCTCGACGGACTTAACAAAGTCCCTTAAGATTGCCATGTCTGAAGCGCTTGATTCTAAGGTTTTTCTTCAGCAGTCGGCGCACCCACATTTAAGGTGAAGGTTGAGCGAGGAAGGGGCTGGTCATGCACTGTACTGCTCCCCCCTTCTTCTCTCTTGGCAGCGTCAGACCGTTTTCATGAGCGGTTAATACAA
>DASSCG010000300.1:0-3390 GCA_035697925.1 Pyrinomonadaceae bacterium | reverse complement strand
GTTCACGGACAATAATGAAAGTGAACTGGGCAGACTCTCTTACTATCGATGTCTTTTTCGAGGAGTCGTAGCGTCAGCTTTCGGAAGGTGATTGCAAACACGAAAGAAACGGTCGTAGGGAGGATGATTTGGACTGGCGAGCTGGTTCTTAAATCAGCCTGCAGGATCAAAACCCCGTGGTCCGTTCATTGGTCGGCGCTCGGGAAACTTTTCTATGAAGAGCCGAGTACGCCCAATGCTTCGCATCCCGCCGTGGGAGAAAGACCGCGAACATAAAAAGAGCCACTGATTTCTTCTATCCACGAGCAAGTGGCGCGCCAAGAGGCTCGGCTAGCCATAAGCAAACAGTAGATCGGTAGAAGTATCGCTTTATCTAGGACTTGTGACTGGTAGGCAGGGATTCATGCTAGTGAGGTTGAAGCCGGCCTATGGGAATGACCGCTCGCTGGCGAGCAGTTGTAGCAGAATACACAGCCGCGATAATTGGTGTTGAAAAGCGTTAGCCGTTTTCTATGAGTATGGCGCGGCCCGCTTGGCTGGGGATTCAATAAGACCCTGAATCACCTGGGCAACCTGGGAGAGGGGTTTTGGTTTGTGGAGAAAGGCATCGGCTCCGTGGCGCCGCGCTTCGGCCTCGTTTTGGCTTGAGCCGTAAGAAGTAAGAACTACAATCCGCGTTTTTGGATTACGTTGATGGACCAGCTTGATTATCTCCATTCCTTCTGCGTTACTGCCGATCCCCAACCTGAGATCTTGGATCACAACATCATAGTCAGCGCTTTCAATCAGTCTTTCTGCTTCCGTCGGCTCGCATGCAGTGTCGACGATAAACCCGCGCTGGGAGAAATAGTCACTCATTGAAAAAAGAATCGACACCTCGTCATCGACTACTAACAAGTGTCGTAGGGCAGGTTCGTTTGGCGCGAGTTTGTCCTGGCCTAGCAGAAGGCGTTTCAATCGGCCGGAGACTTTCTTTAAATGTTTGAAGTGGACTCCACTAAACGCAGAACCTTCGGGTTGTTCGTTTCTCCAGAGACCGACTCGACCGAAGCCAAGCATGGAAATCTGGTCCGAAGTGCCTGGACGAATAGCAAGAGTGGGGAGGCAAACAACAAGATCTCGATGTCTATGCATATCGCGGGTCTTCGTCTAACTAAATTTGCAAATCTGGAGCAGCTGATAAACCTAAATTACTATCGCCGCCCGTACATTTGTCCGCACCGGAGTTTTGGTTCGTAGATTAGCGGACGTTGCGCTTGCAGGTCGCCGCTTCACTAACAAACTAAGACTTCGCAAATTTCCCGCGCGCCCGTTCTGACTCTGCTGCCCTTGTCATGGTGGATACGTGGATTTCTGGCCCATTAATTGTCGAAAGGAAGATCGCCGAATCAGATTTGTTGTCCCTTGTAACGTCGCTTGGGTAACACTTCGCCGATGTGACCTGGGACCCTCGATGCCATTCGCCCGGCGGCTGCATTACTGGTTGGCTGCATTTGAACTTTCGGGCGAACCCCGACCATCCGGCCCCGGTGTCTCACCTCACCAGGCCGGTGGGCGGGTCGCTGAGTTGTCTCAGCGACTCAGCGATTTCTACCTGATTACTTCCGAAAGCGACGCCGAATTGCAGACGCAAGACCAATAAGACCAGTTCCTAAGAGAAGCATGCTGGTCGGTTCGGGTATGGGCTCCGGAACAATTGCACCTCCGCCGAGCCGAACTTGACGTAAGTCCTCAAAGGTAACGCTACCCTGGGCTAGGAGGGAGATGGTAAAGATGCTCTGGCCATTGATGGCGTCGACTGTGTAGAAATTCTGACCGTTGGCGTCAACGGTAATGGTCTCTTGGAACAGCCCCCCATCGATGTTAATTCCGGTTACGCTAAGTTGCACCGTACCGTTAGTATTGGAGTTAAGATTGAAGACCGCGCGGGTAAAGCTATCTCCGTTAGCCAAGCCGAAAGTGATTTGGGTGAAGTTGACGTTCCCGGTTCCCCCACTCACTGTCGCTTGCCCTGAAGGATCGGCATTGAGCAGCATGCTGCCGCTACTGGATGTGAAATTGACGATTCGGTCATTCGCTCCGACTGTACCGGTAACGACCAACACGTCAGTCGCGGGGTTTAGCAGAACATTGTCCGTTCCCTGGTTGTTGACACCCGCAACGACGACAATATCTGCCTTTGCCGTCGCGCTAGAAACCGCAACAAACGCGGCGACTAACGCCCCGAGCATGACCTTTTTCAAAAGTGAATTCTGGTTCATTTCCGACTCCTTTTTTCTCTCCGAAAGCCATTTGCCTACGACATAGAATGCAGGTCGCAGACGCAAGCCTCACTTGTTCACTCCTACGGATTGGTGAAAAGAGCGCTGTTCTGGGACAGGCTCAAACCATTCCAACTAATTCAAAAGCCAATCGAGAGTGAGGCACCGAGCCCCGGCAGTAACCGCTTCTGGGATCGTTGGAGAAATCCGCAGTTTTGAGAATTTCACCAACTAGCGCGTTACCGCCGGAGCTCGGTACTCAGGTTAAGGGGCTAATTGGTGAGCCTTGGCGGAGCAAAGAGCCATGCTCGTATGTTTAGCCCCATCCGTTGACAACGTCACACGGAGACACGGGTGGACGCTGTCAGCTTTCCAAGATTCAAACACCCGCTCAAGCAGCGGCGACTCGCGGGGATGAATCAGGATTCATAAAAAACAACATTCAGTTATCATCACAGCAATGCCGCGTATGCCATCAGTCTTTGGCTCATCTCGTATCACTTTTCCCTTAATCGCGGCAGTGGCGCCCTCGGTTGAACCATTCAGCAAGCGGACAACCAGACTTATTCGTGAGAGTGATTTGATTTGCAGGGGCACGCGCAGGTAAAGACCCGAAGGGCTGATATTGTCAAGAACACAGTCGAGGCCGAAAGCTTCCTGATCGATATCAATCCCCCAAATCCGCGTCGGAAAAGACTGTGCTAAACGTAACTCAGTACGACGTTCTCTTTTAAGAAATTGACCGCCCCCAGCGGGCAGCCTGGTTTGGGATAGCTGTTCTGGTAACAGTGGCGGTTGAATAAAATGCAGACGTTGCTGCAGGCTGTAGTTAACGCGTTTCTCGAAGTGTATTTCCATTGTGGGAGGCACACCTTAAAATTCGTCTGGGACTCTAGTGCGGAGATAATAGATCTATTGCAAGATTGTTACATCGGAGGAGCTTGCCGATTTGCATAGCAGGATCCTGCACTTTTTTGAAGATAACCAAGTGGCAGAATTCTGCCATGCTCAGATCGACAGCAAAATAAGCTGCGGGGCGTCGTTGTAAACCCCGTCAGATTCGTTTCAGAGGGTTTGAGCGACTTCGACAAAATTCTCGTCTCATTTACACCGGGCTTCAGCCCGGTGT
>DASSCG010000299.1:0-4654 GCA_035697925.1 Pyrinomonadaceae bacterium | reverse complement strand
AGGCGAAGCTAAAATCTCGGCTTGGCAGTGCCTCGGCTTGGGGAAAGCGGCGACAGGTCGCCGCACTCCAAGTTCGTATACGAGATTTTGAAGTTTTGTCGAAAGTGGGATTATGGCGTCCCGAAAGCGAAACGATTTCCGCGAATCCCCGTTTGGTCCTTCCAGTTGTTTACGATTACTCCAGCTAACTGAATCAACCTAACACTCCCAATAACACTGGGCTGAAGCAGTATTCCTCAGCTTCAGCAGCACGCCTGTGTCTCATTGGCACGAACTTTGTAACGTCGAGCCCCGGAGAACTGGGTAGTGGCCGGAGAAGTTTCGACGTTGCTGGATTTCTAAGCACACTTCCCGTGCACCTTTAAGCCGCTCTCAAATTGGCATACTCAGTTCTCCCCCTAAAATCTTACCGAGCTCGCACGGTTACAAAGCGACTCGATTGTCAGAAGAAGTTCATGGATATTAAACGCCCCGCCAAATCGAAGGTAAAGAAGCGCATTCGCAGTGTCGCGCTCATCGTCATCGGCCTGGTCGCCGTTGGCGGAATTACCGTCGGCCTCACCAAGCTAAAGCCAGCTGCCCCCACTGTCGAACGTTCCACGGCGGTGATTGACACTGTCAAACGGGGTCAGATGCTGGTCACCGTACGTGGCAACGGCACACTCGTTCCCCAATTGACTCGCTGGGTCCCCGCCCCCGCCGAGGGTCGTCTGGAAAGAATCCTGGTTGAGCCGGGAGTCGAAGTCAGCAGCGACACCGTGATCTTTGAGCTTACAAATCCGCAGATGGAGCAGCAGGCAATTGATGCGGACTTTCAAATGAAAGCCGCACAAGCTGATCAGGAAAACCTCAGAGTGCGTTTGGAAAGCGATGGGATGACACAGCAGGCAGCTATCGCCACCATCAACTCCGAATACAGCCAGGCAAAAATGCAGCTTGAGACTGATGAGGTACTCGGAAAGCAAGGTCTTGTACCTATGATTTTGCTGAAGGTCGCGCGGGTGCGCGTACAGGACCTGGCGAATCGCTTAAAGGTAGAACAGCAACGGCTGGCCATCAGTAGCAAGGCGATCAAAGCCCAGATGAATGCACAGCAAGCACGAATTCAACAGCTGCGAGCGCTGGCCGAACTAAAGAAAAGCCAGGTTGATGCGCTGAAAGTTCGCGCCGGCACTAACGGAGTGTTGCAGCAGGTTTCGGTTCAGGTGGGCCAGCAGGTGACACCTGGATTCAATATGGCACGCGTTGCTGATCCCGCGTCGCTCAAGGCCGAACTTAGGATTGCCGAAACCCAAATCACAGGCGTCAAACTGGGCCAACCTGTGGAAGTAGACACCCGCAATGGAATTATTCAGGCTCGAGTTTCGCGAATTGATCCAGCTGCCCGCGAGGGCACGTTCACAATTGACGCTGAACTTATCGGGCCGCTACCCGCAAGCGCTCGGCCGGATTTGAGCGTGGACGGCACGGTCGAACTCGCACGCCTGGACAACGTTCTGAATGTGGGCCGTCCGGCCTTCGGTCAGGGACAGCAAACCGTTGGCATGTTCAAGTTGAGTCCTGATGGACAAGAGGCCACTCGCGTTCAGGTGGCTTTGGGCAGAACGTCCGTTAGTACTGTCGAAATTGTCAGCGGTCTCCGCGAAGGGGATCAAGTGATTCTCTCCGACACTTCAGCGTGGGACAACTACAACGAGATCCGTGTCCGTTGATTCAATTCGGACTCGCGGCTCTGCCGCCGCCAGTGCGGTAAGGCTCAGCCTTACCGAAAAGTCATTAATTATACTTTTCGAGGCTGTGCCTCGAATTTCACGAACCGAGGCATAGCCTCAATCAAAACAGGTACACGACGGTAAGGGCTAAGCCTTACCGCACTGGGAAGCGGCAGAGCCGCAGGACGCCGTCTTTCCCAAATTGCCATAGAAAGCAATTCCGCGGTGTTTCCATTAAAGCAGTATCAGCTCAATAAGAATCGAAGGAGCCTGAGATGAGTTCATCAGATCCCCTAATTCACCTGGCCGACGTCAAGAAGGTCTTTTATACGGACGAAGTCGAAACCCATGCGCTTTCCGGTATCCACCTGGATATTAAGAAAGGCGAGTATGTATCGATTGCCGGACCGTCAGGTTGCGGTAAATCGACCTTACTGTCGATTTTAGGTTTACTGGATACCCCCACCGAGGGCGAGTACGTCTTGAACGATCACCCGGTGGAAAATCTTTCGTTGTCTGAGCGCGCTCGCATTCGCAATCGCGAAGTGGGTTTCATCTTTCAGAGCTTCAATCTGATCGGCGATCTGACAGTCTACGAAAATGTGGAACTGCCACTGACTTATCGTGGCATGAATTCCTCCGATCGCAAGCAGCGCGTCACCGAAGCACTGGAACGCGTGGGCATGGCTCACCGCGCCAAGCACCTTCCCAGCCAACTATCCGGTGGTCAACAACAGCGTGTTGCCGTAGCGCGTGCCGTTGGCGGCCAACCCAGCATCCTGCTAGCTGACGAGCCTACAGGAAATCTCGATTCAACCAACGGCGAAGCAGTGATGGAGCTCATGCGAGAACTACATCGCGGTGGCGCAACTATTTGTATGGTTACGCACGACCCCCGCTACGCCCAGCACGCTGATCGGATCGTGCATCTCTTTGACGGCCTGATCGTGGAAGAAGAAGCGGGAGCCAATCGGCGCGAGATCGAGGATGCCAAGCGAGAATTGAAAGAAAGCGGATTCGGAGCAATCGCATGATCGGGCTGCGCAACGTCGAAAAGTTCTTCTCGCAAGGCGCTAATAAGACCTACGTCCTGCGCCGGATCGACCTGGACATTAAGCCGGGCGAATTCGTCTCAATCATGGGTCCGAGTGGCGCCGGCAAGTCGACGTTGCTCCACATACTCGGTATGCACGATCAGTCCTGGGGCGGAGAATATTACTTTGACGAGGTGGCCGTTCATAAACTTGATCACAAGAAACGCGCCCAACTCCGCAACAGCAACATCGGTTTTGTCTTTCAGAGTTACCACCTTCTCGATGATCAGACGGTGTTTGAGAATCTCGAGCTGCCGCTCTCGTATCGAGACGTGAGTAAGAAGGATCGGCAGTCAATTGTTTGCGACACACTCGATCGTTTTCAGATTGTTGGCAAGAAAGACCTGTTTCCCAGCCAACTGTCGGGCGGCCAACAACAACTGGTCGGCATAGCACGCGCAGTCGTAGCCAACCCGCGCATCATTCTGGCCGACGAGCCCACCGGGAATCTCCATTCAAGTCAGGGCAAAGAAATTATGGAGATGTTCAAGAAACTGAATGACGAAGGCACCACCATAGTCCAGGTCACTCACTCCGAAGTGAACGCCGCTTACGGCAATCGGATCGTACGCCTCGAAGACGGTTGGATTGTTAAATCTGCAGCAGCTTGAAAGTGAAGTGTTATGCAGGTGATGAGCACCGAATCCCTTCCATCGCCAGTAATTCGCACCCTGATTGCCGACGATCAGCCGGACATAGTAGCCGCGCTGCGTTTGTTGCTCAGAGGAGCAGGTTTTCACACTGAAGGCGTGAATTCTCCTGCAGCCGTTCTGGATGCAATCAAGCAAAAGGAATTCGATCTGGTCTTGATGGATCTGAATTACGCGCGTGACACCACTTCCGGTCAGGAGGGCCTGGAACTCATCACGCGCATTCGAGCCCTGGACAACACTTTGCCGGTCGTAGTGTTAACTGCTTGGGGATCAGTGGAGCTGGCCGTCGAAGCAATGCATAGAGGCGTGCGTGACTTCGTGCTGAAGCCCTGGGACAACTCTGAACTCGTCAAAAGTCTGCGCACGCAGGTCGAACTGGGAAGACGACGCCGCCAAAAACGAAGATTAAAAGCCGAACGCCAGCACATTCAGTACAAACTCCAACAGGAACTTACTGAGTCGCAAGAGATTCAAGAGGCTCTCCTGCCAAAGGATCTTCCCAACATTAAAGGGATTGAGATCGCCGTTGCCTGGCAGCCTGCGCGAGCGGTCGGCGGCGACTATTTCGACGTGCTCCAATTCGATGATCGACATAGCGCCATCTGTATTGCGGATGCGGCGGGAAAGGGAATGCCAGCTGCGCTCTTGATGTCGAATGTGCAGGCGATACTGAAATCTTTCGCGTCCAAGGAGTTCACGCCCAGCGAAGTTTGTGGCCAGGTTAACAAGGTCCTGTGTCACAACATGGTCCCGCACAGATTCATCTCCTGCTTCTATTCGCTTTTCGACACGCAGACCAGAAAGCTCGCGTACGCCAACGCAGGCCATTGCCCACCAATGCTGGTGCGTCGCGGAACTTGTGTGCGGATGAAAGAAGGCGGACCAGTCTTGGGCGTTTTCCCGGATCAGCATTACTTCGGCGGCGAGATCGAGTTGAGCTCGGGAGACACCCTGGTGTTCTACACGGACGGCGTAACCGAAGCTCGGAATGCTTCAGGCGAAGAATTTGGCGAAGAGCGGTTGCAGGAACTGCTCACTCTCGGCGCGCAGTTTAGTGCGAGGGAGTTAAGAGATCTAATCATGGCAGCAGTGGGTGAATTCAGCGATGGACCGGTCCATGACGATGCGACGATGATGGTCGTTAAGGTGGACTAAGCGAAGGGTGTTGAATCGCTAACGGTGTACTTTGAGCTTT
>DASSCG010000298.1:0-3011 GCA_035697925.1 Pyrinomonadaceae bacterium | reverse complement strand
CTCGGCTTCATGCAGCTGCGTCTCAAGTTCGCGAGCACGATCCAGCCCGGCCGTCATTTCATTGAACGCAGACGCCAATGCCCCCATTTCATCTCGCCGCTCCGTAGGGGCTCGGACAGTGAAATCTCCTCCAGCTACTCGCCGAGCCGCGATCGACAAGAACTTGATCGGCCTCGTGAACCTCCACACAAACAGACCGGTCACCAAGGTTGTGGCAAGGAGCAGCAGGAGAGTGTATAAGGCGGAGCGTCTGGCTTGACGCTCAAGAATGTTTCTCAGGGTGTTTGCCGAACCGAGAACCACGATGATGTACCAACGGCCTTTGGTAGTCTCAAGTGGAAAATAAAATGCACCTGGTTCACCGGGCTGAGCGGCGGCCGTGCCTGATAACCATGGAGGCAACTGCGGTGCTTCATCTCCTAATTCAACTGCGCTGCTTAAGGTAGGAAGCGGAACTTCTCTCAAGTGCACGTAGGTAGCAGTATTATCGTCGTTTCGTTGCGGCCCGTAATCGCCGATCAAACTGTCCTGAATAAAACCTTCGCTATCGACCACTAGAACGTTTTGGACGCGGCCGTGTCCTTCTTCTACCAAAGGAGCGCGCAAACTCGATCGCAATTCGTCCAGGTACTTATTGCTCGAGATGCTGTTAACGCCCAGGGCCACGCCCGCCATGATGGCCTGTTCCTGCTCGATTATTAGATGGGCATTGCTCCGAACGGACCTTAGATTCACGTAGTACTGGACACCGAGAGTAAGACCCAACAAAACCGCCAACAACAGCAGCAGTCTTGCCCGAAAGCTATTGAGAAGTCCGCTCAGTTTCATCCCGCGTCTATGAAGAAGGAGTCAGAGTACAACGCCTATAAACCAAATAGATTGCTCAGAGGGTTTGAAGGTACCGTGTAATTTAGTTTCACCCCAGCTCCTCGGTGACCCTCGGCGACTTAAATATGAATGCTTTTTTCTTGCAATTAGGGCTAAGCAGACGATTATTCTGGGATAACACAATGATTATCTTTCTCAACTATTTGTGACCTACTTGCAACTCAGCTTAATGCAGAACAATTGTCATTCCAAACCCGCTCTTAACAGTTTGTGTACAAAAGGTTACTTTTCTGTTGCTGCGGGTACCAAGCTGGTGGTATATTCGCCTCGGTCTTGAGAGTAAGTCCCCAGAGACCGCCTTTTAGGGAATTCTCCCACCTCAAAGTTGCAGGATTGGACGATCGCCAGAACCATAGGGATTAGGCGTTGAAATCGAGATTTTTTTCAGGAGAGGATTCAAGCCTCTCATACTGCAAATTGGAGTTGTTAATGAGGAGAGGGCGTTTTCCGAAAGATTGCCAAATCTCACCCCCTCCCGACGCCCGACAGTGTTAAAGCAGTTTCTGGCCAGACGAAGCCAGACCAATTCCTAGGAAAGGTACAGGCCCGCATGAACTTGAATTCCCTTTATCCGAGGTCCCTCCGTTTCGCAATCATATTTGTAATTCTTATCACCCTTACTTGCGCTGGTACTGTTTTTGGAAGGAAGAAGAAAGCCAGTTCAGCCCGCAATAAAGCATCACGTCACAAAGTAGTTCGCGCTGA
Organism: Pyrinomonadaceae bacterium; assembly: GCA_035697925.1. Classification (GTDB taxonomy): domain Bacteria; phylum Acidobacteriota; class Blastocatellia; order Pyrinomonadales; family Pyrinomonadaceae; genus PSRF01. The sequence goes on along the minus strand of DASSCG010000298.1, from coordinate 1,418 downwards.
AAAAGGGAGAAAATCCTCAGCGCGAAATCGTCGCTCCAATCGCGGCGCGAGAGTGGCGCGCAACAGCCGAGGCGGTCGCAGATCTCGAATGTCTGCCCGCGAAGTAAGACTTCAGCGACGACAGATCGCTCGTGAGCAGTCGGCTTCACTGAAAGCTCTTGAGCGCAGATTGCGCCGTCCTTTAACCAAGCGTGAACGCACAGCTGAGCTACGTAGAATCCAGTCCCGCCATCGTTACGCATTGGAAGCTGCAAGACGTCGCGCCGAAGCTGCGCGACAGGCAGCCATCGCCCGTCAACGAGCGATCGAGAAAGCAATGCGCGATGAAGTGCAAGCGTTGATCGCTCGAGACGATACGACAGGTGAAGACTTGGAAGTCCGTCGTGCCACGATTAATGCTCTTGGCAATCATATCGGCACTGCTGTTGTCATGGATCCAATGACCGGTAGGATCTATTCCATCGTCAATCAGGAGTGGGCCCTGAGACGTGGTTTCAAGCCCTGCTCTACAATCAAGCTCGTTACTGGGGTAGCTGGTTTGGGTGAAAAGATAATCGATCCAGCCAATACAGCAGCAGTTTCCGAGAGATACAATATCGACCTCACTGACGCACTCGCCTATTCTAATAACACCTATTTTCAACAGGTGGGCGGCAAGGTCGGCTTCGAGAAAATGATGTCGTACGCAAGGGACTTGGGCCTGGGCGAAAAGACCGGCATCAATGCTCCGAACGAGTATTCGGGTCGACTTCCTTACGAGAAGACAGGCTTTGCGCTCAATCGGATGTCCTCGCACGGCGATGACTTTGAAGTTACTGCGGTTCAGCTCGCAACATTGGTTTCAGCAATGGGCAATGGTGGCAAGCTACTTGTTCCGCGCGTAGCCAAGACTTCAGAAGAGCAAGCGACCTTCAAACCGAAAGTCAGACGGCAAATCAATGTTGAGCCTGAGGCGTTCCGCCGAATGGTTCCGGGAATGGTCGGAGCAGTTAACTACGGTTCCGGAAAGAAGGCTTACGATCCACTTCAGACCGTGGCTGGCAAGACGGGCACATGCATCGGACAGGGCGGCTGGCTTGGTTTGTTTACGTCGTATGCACCGCTCGCGAATCCCCGTTTAGCGGTAGTCGTGATCAGTCGCGGACCAGATGCTCGCAAACACTTCCCTGCGGCCGTAGCCGGCAGAATCTACCGTGAACTAAACGGCCGATTCGGAACCCCTGTAAACCTCCAGCTAGCCACTGCGCCCACTGCCGACGATCCAAAGGCGTCTGAGTTAAACGAGGAAGAAAAGGACGCAGCCGAGGCCGATGCAGCTGAGGAAGCAGCAGCGGAAGTTACTGCCGATGAATCTGTAGCTACCGATGTTACAAAGACAGTGGCTGTTGAACCCGCCGCAAACAAGCCCGTCGCCACTG
>DASSCG010000297.1:0-5190 GCA_035697925.1 Pyrinomonadaceae bacterium | reverse complement strand
TGCTTTTGCTGCTGGGGGGCCACAACGAACAAATCGAGGCTGGCTAGATGTGGAAGCGTTACTCGGGCGCCCACCTCGATCAACGCGGAAAAGACAATTGCGATCAAAAAGATGGTTGAGACTTGCAGGAGCCATCGCTTGCGAGAGAACACGAGCATAGACGCTTAGTAGTAAGAATCGCTTGCCTCAGATTCGGAAGATGGGAACTATTAACACGTGGCAAAGCCAATAACAGTAGACATCGCCGTCGCAGTCGTTTTTAAGCCGCGCGACCGTTTGACTTAGACAGATACTCCCGAAGAAATTTTCCAGTGTAGGATTGCGGAATCTTCATTATGTCTTCGGGCGTTCCTGTGCCCACAACGTATCCGCCAGCGTCTCCGCCTTCAGGACCCAGATCAATGATGTAGTCAGCAGTCTTTATTACATCGAGGTTGTGCTCGATGACCAGCAACGAGCCACCGGCTTCGATCAAAGCACGAAACGCCGCGAGAAGTTTGTTGATGTCATCAAAGTGAAGCCCTGTGGTTGGTTCATCAAAGATGTACAGTGTGTTCGAACCGGTGCGCTTTGAAAGGTGTGCTGCGAGTTTAATTCGCTGAGCTTCGCCACCTGAAAGTGTCGTTGCCGATTGACCAAGGCGAAGGTATCCGAGTCCCACGTCATCCAGAACACGCAGGCGATTTGTGATCCTCGGAACTTCGCGGAAAAAAGCGATCGCTTCTCTGACAGTAAGACTCAAAACCTCGTGAACATTTTTTCCGCGATACCGAATGTCCAGAATCTGTTGTTTGAAGCGTGTGCCTTTGCATTCCTCGCAGATCAGCTCAACGTCCGCCAGGAACTGCATCTCCACCGTAACGGTGCCATCGCCCTGGCAAACCTCGCAACGACCACCCGGTAGATTGAACGAGAAGTGAGAGGGATCCAGGCCCCGACCCTGCGCTTCTCGCGTTGAGGCGAAGACTTCGCGAATCGCGTCGTAAATCTTGATATAGGTCACCGGATTCGAGCGCGGAGTCCGTCCGATAGGAGACTGATCGACAAGGATGACGTCATCGACTAGTTGCCCGCCTTCAAGTCTTTGAAAAGCACCCACATGACCCTGCCAGTCGCCCTTCTGCTTTTTCAATCCGGCATAGATGCAATCATGAATCAGCGTGGATTTCCCGGACCCGCTAACCCCGGTGATACACACCAGCATATCAAGGGGTACCTCAACGTCGATGCTCTTCAGGTTGTGCTCGGCCGCGCCCTGGAGAGTTAGTCGTCGCTTCTGAAACAAACGTCTTTGCTTCGGTTCCTTTATTTCGGTTTCACCGCGCAGGTAGCGAGCCGTTAGAGAACCGTCATGAGCCATCAACCCTGGGAAATCACCTTCGTAAATCACACGGCCACCTAGTTCTCCGGCGGACGGCCCGATGTCCAGGATGTGGTCAGCGGCGTGCATCATTTCCGAGTCGTGTTCGACGACTAGTACGGTGTTTCCGATGTCGCGCAGGTTGTGTAGTAGTCGAATTAATCGGACATTGTCCCGTGGGTGCAGACCAATTGACGGCTCATCCAAAACGTACAGTGCGCCTACGAGAGACGAGCCCAGGTTCGTGGCCAGCTGAATTCGTTGTGCCTCGCCGCCTGACAGTGTCGAAGCGAGTCGACCAAGGGTTAAATAATCTAAACCCACATCTACCAGAAATCGCAATCGGCGTCTGATCTCAAAGAGGATCCTCTCGGCGATTGCAGTCTGTTCGGTTCCAAGCTGCAACGATTCAAAGAAAGCTTGGGCATCTTTGATAGACAGCGCGCAGATCTCAGGTAACGTACGACCTCCGACTTTTACGTCACGAGCTTCTTGTCGCAAACGATCGCCACCACAATCCGGACACAAGGTATAACCGCGGTACTTCGAGAGAAACACCCTTACGTGCAGTTTGTACTTTTTCGTCTCAAGCCAATCAAAGAATCCACGTACGCCTCCCCATTCTTTCTTGCCTTCGACTATCGCGCGCTGATCGGGGCGAGAGAGTTGCGCGAATGGAATGTTCATCGGTATCTTTTCTGACTTGCAAAACTGACGTAGCTCGTCCTGCGCCCACTCGTGCTGAGGCTTCGTCCAAGGCTCAATGGCCCCCTCATTAAGGGACAACGCCGGATTCGGAATCACTAAATCAAGATCCAGCCCGATCGTGTTCCCAAAGCCCTGACATGTAGGACAAGCTCCGTAGGGATTGTTGAAGCTGAATAGTCGAGGCTCCGGTTGAGCGTAGACTGTGCCGTCATACTTACACTCGAATCGGTCTGAGAAACGCATGCGCTTGGGTTCATTCTCAGCTGTCTCGAGTGATGCTGAACCGTGGCCTTCCTGAAAACAGATTTCCAAAGAGTCGACCAGGCGTTGTCGCACTTCGGGACTCACTACCAGCCGATCAACCATCACGTAAACGTTTTCGAAATCTGGTAGGAGAAAGTCATCCGGGGACGTTAGCTCAATCGTTTGTCCCTTGGTATAGAGTCTAGTAAATCCTCGCTGCATCAGACTCATGATGTGAGCCGTGACCGCGTGACGAGGCGATGGAACTGGCAGACGGGACGATTTACTTCGCCGAGGCCCTGGATCTCCACGTTTACTAGTCTTCTTCTCATCGTCCACCTGTGTCGCCGTAGCTCGAGACCCGGAACCGACCTCAACTAATCCTGCTCCAGCGGGGAAGAGGACATAGAACCTCGTGCCGGCGGTAATAGTTCTTAACACCTGGTCTGCTACTGACTCGGGTGAATCTCGATAGACCTCACGACCGCAAACCCGACAGTAAGTTGTCCCGACACGGGCATAAAGGAGTCGCAAGTAGTCGTAGACTTCCGTTTGCGTGCCTACAGTAGATCTAGGATTTCGGGTTGAATTCTTCTGACGGATTGCAATGGCTGGTGCGATTCCCCGCACTTCGTCTACGTCGGGCTTGTCCATTCGCTCAAGGAACTGTCGGGCGTAGGCGGATAGGGACTCCACGTACCTTCGCTGCCCTTCGGCATAGACGGTATCGAAAGCCAGTGACGATTTCCCGGAGCCACTGACCCCCGTCACGACGGTCATCCGATTGATGGGGATCGTGAAGGAGATATTTTTGAGGTTGTGAACCCTGGCACCTCGGACTTCTATGGCTTCGTCAGGCATATCGAATTCGTCGTTCTACTCTGATAGAGAAGATTCTTGGGTCTTTCGCAAACTTGAAATAATACCCTGATTAGGTCCGGGTGCGAAACTGGCGAGTGGTGGGGTGGTGGAAGGGCGATTAATTAGACCCGGCACTTTTGGCGCTGGTTAGGACTAACCAGACCCAGACCATGGCCAATTCAGGCTCAGTATTGACAGGCGCCACGTGGCTGCTCAACAATGCCGATCTATGAAACCTCCTCGCTTTCTACTACGCGGTTTCCGACGGCCCAGCGACGTAGCCTCAATTGCCTTAGGTCATCTGGAACGACAGACCCTCGAAGAAATCTGGCAACGCGGCGAAATTAGTGTCCGCGACGTTTTCGTCCGGTTTGAAAAGCGCATCGCTTACACCACGGTGATGACTACTTTGGACCGGCTTTACAAGAAGGGCCTCCTAAGTCGTCGCAAGAGTGGCCGTGCGTTTCTTTACTCAGCGTTGGTCACGAGTGAAGAGTTTGAGCAGCGGATTGCCGAGGACGTTATTGACGGACTATTGGGCCAGCGGTCAGAAGGTGTTGAGCCAATCCTCGCTTGCATCGTGGATACCATCAGCGACAACGATCGCGAGTTGCTCAATGAGCTGGATCGGCTAATCAAACAAAAGCGAATAGAGCTTAAATCGACAAGCTAAGAATGATGTTCTTCCTTCTCGGACTCTGCATAATACTCGCGGTAATGCTGGCCCTGAACAGCATTGCGTCGTTCTTTGCGTCATTGCTGTGGAAGGTGCTTGGACCACGGGCCCGCAAGTGGTCATCAGCCACGCAAGCCAGCGTGCTTTGCCTGCTTCGGACCCTACCGTTGGTTGGAGGAGTTACTATCGTAGCGCTGCTTTTTGCTCCCGCGTACCTCGCCCACGAGCCCAGGGATAACCACGAAGAAATCACCTTTAATCTGGCTGTTGTTGCGTTCTTTTCCGCCCTCGGGATTGCCCTTGCATTAGTTCGCGGTCTTGTTTCCTGGCGCGCTACCTCGCGTCTGACATCGGACTGGTTACTCCACGCAGAAAAGATCCAACTGCCCGGCATCACAATCCCCTCATTCCGGATCGATCATCAGTTTCCCGTGGTGGCGATCGTCGGTACTTTTCGGCCGCGCTTGTTTATTGCCAAGAAGATTTTCGATTCTCTTACCAGCGAAGAATTGTCCGCAGCGCTCGCCCATGAGATTGGTCACGTGATTGCACGAGATAATCTCAAGCGCGGACTGATACGCGCCTGTCGCGACATGCTACTGATCATTCCGTGTGGTCGAGGATTAGACATCGCGTGGAAAGAAGCTGCGGAAGGAGCAGCCGATGAATACGCTGCCAGGGGTGATCGCATGGTGGGTCTTGACCTGGCATCTGCCTTAGTGAAGATAGCCCGTTTAGTTCCCCATGGCTCCAGACCGACCCTCCCGGCAGGAGCATATTTCGTCAATCAGGAGGATCCTTCTGGATTTAAGTCTCGCGTCAAAAACCTTGTAAGGCTCGCGGGCGGGGGGAATTCAAATCCTCCTGCGGCGCTAATCAGTAAGTTACCGCTCTGGGTTCCAATTGCCATCCTGGTCGTCCTGCTGGGGGCAATCTCGATCGAGTCCCATGTTCTTGTTCTGACTCACGCTGTGATTGAACACGCCGTCTATCTCCTGAGCTAGATCCACACCCCATCCTTATCTACGAAGCCTAGTAGTAGTTCCAGCCCCATCGTAAGCTTACCAGCCAACTCTGTAGTGCAATGCTAGTGGCACCTCCGAATTGGACAAGCCCCCAGCCTTCCAAGCTTAAAAGGTCACGAATTTGGATAAGAAGAGGGTAGGCCGCGAGCCTAACTTTCCGCGGAAAAGATAGTAATGGATCAAATTAGAGTCCCACAGGTAATCAACATCGTCTGGCTAATGTGCGTCGTATTCCTTGTCGCAATTACGCTGGCAATGCCCCTCACCTTAAGTGCCCAGGAGAAATCGGGCGGTTCTGTTTCAGGAGTGGTCAAGGA
>DASSCG010000296.1:0-4724 GCA_035697925.1 Pyrinomonadaceae bacterium | reverse complement strand
CAGACTGGTGTTCTAGATAGCGCGCTCACCTCGTCCAGCCCATGGGGGATGGCGTGGCTTAACATTAAGGGGCTGAAGAATTGATCTTCTTCAGTCCCTTTTCTTCTCTGCTGGGTTGCTTCCCAAAAGAGTGGGCTGATTATTCGGATCCGACCGAACTGAATTGGATAAACGTCGAGAGATTTGGCCAGTGGTGATGGAGGTTGGACCTTAACCATCCACCCAATGCCCGTAGTTGGAATTTGGAGCTTTTTTTGCGAAGCCAGTTGGGTTTATGATACCCACGAAAAACCCACACTAAGCTCGAGAAAAGCCACGGAAATTTGTTTTAATTCTAACCGGGACTGATGGAAGGAGCGTCATGAGATGTAGCTGGTTTTTCTTAATGTTTCTCTGCTCCGTCGGTGCTGCGCAAGCACAATCAATAACACCCTCAACTGAGGCGCCCGACTTAGTCATTCTCAAGTACAGCTGGATGAAGGACCGCCTCAATTGGGAGGGCGATCCGTTCGGCGGGACTGTCGAGAATTTCGACGACGTCCGCCGCCGCATCGTCGACCAACGACGCATGGAGCGCGCCAGAGGAGAAGGTAAGGCCGGCGAGGCCGCCAAGATTGAGCGAGAGATGCGTTCTGAACAGGTTCTCAAGGCTCGTCCGCCCCAACCCGCCCGCTACGCGTTTTTTTATAATCTCTCAGTCAAGAATACAGGGGCGAAAACTATTAAGGAGATTGACTGGGACTATATTTTTCTTGATGCGGTAACAGGAGCAGAACTGGGACGGCGAGAGTTTACTGCCGTAGAAAAGATCTCAGCGGGCAAGAGCAAACAACTCACTTTCCTTGTTTCATCACCGCCAACGCAGACTATTAGCATTCATGCGCTCAACAAGAAAGAGCGTGATGGAATCACGGAACAGGTTGTTATCGTGCGAGTGCTCTACGAGGATGGTTCTGTTTGGAAACGACTCTGAGGAGATTGAATTGGCATCGAACCTTTTAATTCGGCGGGCAACTCCCGTTGATGCCGGCGCGTTGACTGCAATCGCTCATGATGCCAAACGGTATTGGGGTTATCCGGAAGAATGGATTCGGCATTGGCAAGAAGACCTCACTGTCACGCCTGATTTCGTTGCCAGGAATCAAGTCTTCGTAGCTGAGCGTGAAAGCGAAATTATCGGTTTTTATGCTCTGGTGATTTTAGAGCATTGCGCCGAACTTGAGCACATGTGGGTTGCCCCGAAGCACATCGGCACCGGCGTGGGAAAGGAACTCTTCATCCACGCAATGCAGCTCGCTGCGGGAGATAGTATTTCTGAAGTTGAGATTTCCGCGGATCCGAACGCCGAGAGTTTTTATCAAAAAATGGGAGCGCGGCGTATCGGTGAAGTCACATCCGAAGTTATGGGGGAAACGCGTCAGCTTCCGCGTTTGACCATCGATCCTACTTCTACTTAATCCTCAGATTCCGCAGATTCCAAAGCGACTAACTATTAGAGGGCGAATTAACTTCCCCTTGGTTGCACCATACTTAGCTATGAATGAAGTCTCTTGTATTTTTGTCAGCAAGTAATCTGCGAAATCTGCGGATAGATAGTTGCGAAATCTGCGGATAGTTCTACTCAGCCCCAAATCTTCTTTTGTACTCTCCTGACGTGATAAAGGCCTTTACCATTTCAGCCTCGACAAAGTTTCCATTGAATTGATTTAGCTTACCCAACCAGAAGTTGTATCCATCGAAGTTCGAATCAGGAGCATCGGTAGGGTTCCGGCGCAGGTATCCGAAGTACTGCATCAGCACGAAAGCGTTGTTGAACTCGCTGCGGGCCAGATCAACGTCCTCCGCGATGGCCCGCACGACCTGTGCACGATTCTTTGCGCCCGACGCGAGTTCGCTCACGAGTTGATCGCGTTCAGAAGCTGACAACGCTCCCCCTGCATTCTGGTTTAGGGTATCGACGAACTGGGCTGCTGAGAGGTTTTGCGGATAGGCGCTGGCGAAACGAGTCCTTGTCACAAACTCGGAAAGAAACGCCTGTTTGTTGTTTTCCAACAACTGTTGCCAACCGGGTTGGTCTACGATTACGTTATCTCCAATCCGGCGCGTATCCGGAAGAAACTCACCGAACATGATTGGGATCGGAGCACCTGGCAAGTTCCCAAAAGCAGTCTTGTAGATTCGGTAAACAAGGTAACCGGTCTCCTGAAACTCAATCGACAGAAAGAACGCTGCCGAAACATTAGTGCGTTTAAGATCAATGCATTGTGCATTCGCCCCGCACGAGTTGATCTGGCCGGCCCAAAACGCAAGGCCCGCCGCATCGGGTTCTCGATTAAGAAAGTCGAGGTACTGTTGGCGCACAAAAAAGTTAGTGGAGTGCTCGATCGGATTAGGCTGAGGTAGACCAAATGCCAGGCCTGAAAGAGCAAGATCCACGGAGCCGTCGGCTTCGCTAAAAACCTGTCCATCGGTCAAGAAGCCGTCGAGATAAGGATCCGGAAACGCGTCTATTCGCGGAGTTCCCCCATTCCCGCCGGAGCCATCATCAGATCCGCTCGCATCTTCAATAACGTAGACACTCCCAAGTCCGGTGACCGCTAGTCCGTGAAGAAAAAGATTGTTGTCGATTGAGAGGCCTTCGACCACGACTTCATCTCGATCGGGCTGCCCGTCGGCATCGTCGTCGTAGAGCGCCAGAAGGACTGTGTCGTTATCGGTAGAATGTGAGAAGACCACGCCAAGGGAATTAACCGCAATATCGAGGGGCTGGTCATTGGAAAAGCGATACGAGTAGTAAGGATCCACATCGAGCGTATCGGGCAACCCATCGACGTCTGTGTCGCGAATGATCCTCAGCTCATTAGAATTGAAATCTGCGATCAGCAGATCGTTATTGGGTAACAGAGCAAGAGCATTCGCGTTATAGAGCCGATTGTCACCAACCGTTATGAGTTCCACTGACCGCGAGTTGTCGAAACCGCCCGTATTGGGATCCCTCACTAGCAGAATTACACCTGGCGAAGGCTCGTTGGCCGGATCGTTCGGATCATCCGGGTTGTAATACCCACTGGACGATACGACGATGAATTCACGTCCCGCTCGAGACCTTCCGGCCACTACCGCCACGGCCGAAGGAAGTTGAAAATCAGGCTGAAGATTGTAAGTACTGGAAGTATCGAGGCGGTAATCTCCATTAGTATCAAGAGCGACAACCACAACTCCGACTGGTGTATCGTTAAGCGTGCCTCCAAAAACTTCGTAACGCGCGCCCGACTGTCCCACCGCGACATCGAACGCACCGCCTGCAAAATCGAAAGTAGTTCGCTCATCAGCTATCAAGTCGTCGTTTCGATCCACAAACTGTTCCAGTGTTCCATCACTGGAGCTGAGACTTAATTGCGAAGTATGTAGAACCCTGTTGAGCGGCGTGCCGGGCATTATTGCGGTCAATGCCGGCGAGCGTGAAGATAAAGATGCCCGAGCAGCACGGGCTACAAGCGTGGGTGAGGATGATGTGCGACCGAGAGAACGAGGTCGAAGTCCCTTTGCGTGTTGTGCGCGCGCCGGAGCATAGCCGCTCTGGCGACCAATTCTGTTGAATTTGCCCGGTCGAGCTGTAAGAGCTTTGTATAAATCTGGTTTTATCCTCGGTGACACCGTCTGCGCATTGCTGACAACCGCAAGGAGAAACGCACTGATCATCAAGGCGCCCAGGAGACCTAAAATGTAAATCGATAACCGTAAGACACTCATTGCCGTTTCCTTGTTTCCCTACCAACTTTCGTCGTTCGATTTTCCGTTGTCACGTTCTTGGCAAGCTGATCTGCAGCATCCATCCAGGAACAGCTTCCTTCTCTCCGTAATCTCTGCCCAAGGATATGGCTCCATCCTGTTTATGGCTTGCGTCTCCTCTCACAGGGGTGGCCGAACGCGTGCCGGAGCTGAAGGTTCTGAACGCGACGGAGGATCTGGACGCTGCGGAGCCGGCTCAGAACGCTGCGGCGCCGGCTCAGAGCGTTGGGGTGGGGGCTCAGAACGTTGGGGTTCCGGCTCAGAGCGTTGCGGTGGTGGATCGGAACGCTGCGGCGCTGGTTCAGAGCGTTGCGGTGGTGGATCTGACCGCGGTGGAGGATCATGCCGCGTCGGCGGTTCATAACGTTGAGGCCGATCCTCACGTTGCGCCGGTGGTGGTGGGTCATAACTACGTACAGGTGGATCGGGACGTGGTGCCGGCGTCTCGGTTCGTTCACGGCGTTCGGGACGATCCGTTTCCACCGGTTGTTGGTTCCGTTCCGGCCGTGATGGTCGTTCCGCCGGTTCGGGCCGATCGCTTGGGTCTGGCCGCACCGGGCGTTCAGAGGGCGATTCAATGTCGGATGAAGGAGGCCGTGCGGGAGCAGAAGTCTGGCGGCGTTCGCGCATAGATTCGTTAGCGTCAGGGCTGTCCGTAATTACGGGGCGCTCGCGCTGGGGATATGTCCGCGCAGGTCTGATCGTTCGGTCAGTGTCGTTGTGCTCTGCGTCTCTTCCTGTTGCCGGATCGGTGCGTTCCGAGGGAATGCGAGCCGGTCGGATCGGCCGTTCGACTGCGCCGGTGGGCCGACTCTCCGAAGTCGCGGGAGTTACGTCATCCGAGGAGATGACCGTCCTGGGTTCTCGTCCATTGAGTATGCGTGTACGACGCAGATCATTGTCGAGCGAGACACCAGGTATTCGTGCTGCAG
>DASSCG010000295.1:0-12507 GCA_035697925.1 Pyrinomonadaceae bacterium | reverse complement strand
CCGCGGCCCGGATCAAGCGGAGCCGCCTGGCCCAACAGCAACGCCGCAGGACTTACGCGCGGATATTTGCGTCCATTCCCAAAATCCAAATCAAAATGTCCGTACCGGTAGGTCACTTGACCATTGAATTGGATTTTCTTGCTGTAGTTGGAACCCGCATAACCTGAGATGTGCAACTTGTTCGATGAGCGCTCGGTGTCCTCGCCGTAGAAAGTGCATTTATTAATCACCGCAAATGGATTGCATGGGCGAGCCTCACGTGTCGCGCCAAATTCATGATCAAACAAACGCTCATAACCTGGCTCCATCCAAACACCGACGTACGAGCTTCGGGGCAGGCTCAGTTCAGCGAGCAGTTCTGTCTCGTACGCGTAGAGGCGACCTTGCCAGTCGTAATCAACGTGCGTGAACTGGTGCAGGTGATAAGAAATCAGCGTCTTCTTGGGCTGGGGATCTGAGTTGTAACGCAGGAAGAAACTATTGAAGTTGGAATTAGTGCGCTGAACGAACCCAACGTCCGCGCGATAGTCTTTCGTGAATCCTTCGGCGTAAAGTTCATAACCCCAGTTGCGGCCAGACACGTTGTATGCGGTCGTGTACCCAAATCCGTTGCCAGTGCGATATCGAGTAAGCCCATCATTTGGATCGAAGAAGTGATTGCGCGACGTAGTGCCTAACGTTTGAAAGGTCCAGGTGGTTTGTTTGTTAAGTCTAAAACGTCCGTCCATACCTATCAGATCGTTGTGCTTCTCAATGAAATTGTAAGTGGTGGCAATCATTCCGATTGAATTCTCTTTGCCAACATCCCTTTTAAGTCGAAGCACACCAACCTGCGCATTTTTATCCAGAAAGCGGAAATTATTCGGATTCAGGCGTTCATCTCCGACAAAGGTTCCCGGCCCGGCGTCGCTCGCCACCATCAGCCCGAAAGTATTTCGTCCTTTTTTACCTGACAATTTGACGGCGATATCGGGATCGACGATCGCGCGCGTGTGGACCGCCGTAATTGGGGTTTGAAAAATGTCGATGCCTTCAAGGAAGAAGGGTCGTTTTTCGGGAAAAAAGATAGGGAAGCGCTGGTTCGCCGTGACCACGAGTTGATCGGCCTCAACCTGAGCAAAATCTGGATTGACGGCGAGGTCGAGGGTAAGAGCTGAACTGGGAGTAAACTTTGCAGTCAGGCCTGGTTCAAGTCTTATCGGTTCATTAACCATGCGGCCCTGATCGAGCGTACCCAAAGGCACCGGTCCAAAAGAGCGTACAAACTTCCCACTCTCTGACAGCGTCAGGCTGGGAATCAACTCAAGTGTGCGCTCCTGTGAAATTCCTTCAAGTCCGCCGAGGTGGCCTGCCTGGCTTAAGTTGCTATCGATACTGCGGGAAAAAGGCATCCACGAGCTGAGTTCCCGATTGAAACGTTGAATACGCCGAAAGAAGTGCGCCCCCCACAACTTCCCTTTGCCGGCCTCATAGCGAATCGACTTAAAGGGAATCGCAATCTCGACCACATAACCTTGTTCATTGAGAGTGCCTTTTGACTCCATCAACACATCGACGCTGAAATCTTCGCCCCTGCCTTCGGTCAGCACGCCGTCCCCTTGAATGCCAAGGGGATTAAAAAACATTTCAAAGGCTTTGCGCTTATCGTTGAAAGTGTCCAGATAAAAACCGACGTAATCGTCCTGAAAAATGCTGTCGCGTTTAGCGACTGTCGAGCGCACCTTGTCGGTTTCGTCAAAAGCTCGAAAGGCGATATAGAGAAACTTGGGGTCGTAACCAATTAATACTTCGGTCGGCTTGGATGGAGCGATGTTGTCGCCCGGATCAATCTGATAAAAGTCCTTGAGTACAGCTGCACCCTGCCAGACAGGCTCATCCAACCTTCCATCGATCACCGGCGCAGTCGAAAACTTTGGAACCGTTACCGGACTGGCTTTCTCAGGCGGAAGAACCACTGCTCCTTTCACAGGAGGAGTGCCAGGAGTAGTCGAGTTGGGTGTCGAGGTCGTGGTCGGTGACGAGACTGCGTTCGGAGTCGTCGCACTGGCTGGCGCAGGCAGCGGAGTCGACGACGTCACTGGCACCGGTTGTGACACTGGAGCCGGCGAGGAAGTCGCCGGGGCTATGTTTGCAGGCTGCGCAGCCGGCTTGATCACAGGCGTCTGAGCGAAAACAGTTGGGGTGAAGAAACTCAGAGCGCTGAGAATCAAAAGTACTCGTTTCATAAGCAAGGACATTCCACAAAATTCGTTATGCGCCAGCAGATTCGGCCAGAAGATCCTGGGCCTGTACCAATTCCGACCGGGCGAGATTAGGGTCTATTGGCTCCGGGGAGATGAGCCAATTAAAGCGGCGTTGGATGCAAGTATTATCGATCCGGGTGCCTTGGGGGTCTGCAATTCGTACGCCCGGAATGCTTAACAGGTTCGTTCAAAAACAATCTCCGATTTGTAAAAAACGCGCTCCCCAAGTTGCAAGGTAGTTGATGAAGAACGAAACATACGAAGGTCCTGAACCGACTCATCAACAGTCAGGTCAGGACCCTTTGCCTAACGAGAATTCAAAACGATTCTTCCGTCTCCCGTGTTGAGGACGAAGACGTTTCCACCACGTCCAACTCGCCAGCGTCTGACGCGTTTTGAAGGCGCGATGTCTTCAGACAGCGTCATACCGGCATTGTCAATCCCTTCGGCATTTGTCTCGATAGTAAAGTCAGAGTTCGTCGGTACCGAAAGCGAAATATTTCCGTCCCCGGTTCGTGCCGCTAAGCCAGTAAATTTTCCGTCCAGCGAAATCGAACCGTCTCCCGTGCGAGCGTCAACCTGGCCGTCAAAGCCCGAGACCTCAACCTCTCCATCCCCTGTGTTGACCAGCAACTGTCCACCGCCGTTACTGACCTTGATTGATCCATCTCCGGTGCGGAGAGTCAGATCACCTGAAACGCCTTCTACGTTTAGTTCGCCATCCGACGACGAAACGTGAAGGGTTGAACTGCGCGGAACGTAAACCTCCAGCGAGGCAGCTCCGTTGCTCTCGTCAGATCTGGCTATGATCGAGACTGACGATCCTTGCTGTTCTGTCTGAATTGTCACCTGCTTGAGTTCCTGTTCGTCGCCGGCGCTTTTGGTCGCGTTGTACATCACTTGCGGCTTGTCCCAACCGTGGACAGTTATGGACCCATCGAACGTTACGACATTCACGCGCGGCGAACCTGAGACTGAAAAGGTCTTGGACTCTCGTTCCGTTACGCCCGAGCCATATCCTTTGCCACTACCCTGGCCTTCACCAGCGCCTTCTCCTTCACCTCGAACTTCACGCCGGATCTTTGCCCTTTCCGCTCGTTGAGTTTCGCGTTCGACTTCTCTCTGTGCCCGTTCGATTTCACGTTGTGCTTCGCGAATTGCGTGCTCAACTTCCCGTTGAACCTCAATCTGTAAATCACGATTGGCCCGGGCAAGCTCGGCCCGCTGTGCTCGTTCAACTCGGCGGGCTTCTCTGGCTTCGCGACGGTCCTCTGCGCTCATACTACGTTGCGCTTCTTCGGCAATCTCACTGTCCTCATCGGACTCATAGCCCTTCTCTTTTTCCTTGTCTTTCTCTTTGTCCTTCGTGGACAACAGGCTGGTAGCCGGACTTACTGGTCGACCATCCTGGGCATGCTTAATGGAAATGCGGCCATTTACATTGCCCAACTTTATGCGTGGACCGCCGGTTCCCAGCTGTCCGTACAACTCATGGCCAACGTAATCGCCATGCTGCACATTTAGGCCGAACTCATCACTGATCGCTCCATGAACCGTTCCGGCTCTAAGCACAGCGTTCGAATCCGAAGGAATGATCAGCGTTACATTTCCATTGACCGACCCAAGCGAAATCGGTTTCGCCTCGTCGAGCTTGTTGAAGGTCGCTTCAAGGCTGCCGTTCACTGTCGAAAGTTTTGCTACTCCCGCAAGGCCGCGAGCAACTAGCTTACCGTTGACTGACGAAGCTTTGATGTCGCCTTCTACGCCATCTACCTCAAGTGAGCCATTGACCAAATCCACCGATTCTAAGCGCGCGCTACGAGGAACTATTATTGTGTAATCAACCAGAGCAGGATTGTTATAGCGACCTTTTTGCTCGTCAGTAAAAGTCTGGTTCCAGTCTGGGTAGACCGTCCTAACCCGAACCGCGTCCGCAGTCGCGTTTACTTCGATTTTGGCTTCAGCCAAACGCTCACGCCTATAAGCGCGCTTAACTGCGCTGACCTGGACTTCCGGCCGATCCCATACGCTGATTCGCGCGGCGCCATTCAAATTCTCAAGACTAAACCGGCCATTTGCCGATAGCGGATAAGTCTGCTGAAAGTCCTCGCGAACCTCCTGAGCAGGGTCTCCGCCGGGCTGCAAGCCTTCCGCCTCGGCACTTTGTAGAGCTCCGAGCTGAATCCTCGATGCGCTTCCACTAGTGGCGGTCCATAGAGCCACGCCTAGAACAATTATGACAATCAAACTCTTCTTCAACATTATCGTATCTCTCTTCTCCGTCGTTTGTCGGGTACTGAAATTTCCGGCCTTAGCTGGCCGGTCTCGCAGCAACATTTCGCTCGATGGTCCTGAAAATGAATTCGCGTTTGGCGTTGTCGCTCTTGCCACGGAACTGTCTGCGGTTGAACCTGTTCACCAAGCTCACCGGAACCTGCGCCGCCACAGGGATCTCACTCTCGTCAGCTTTGATATCGTGGAATAACGACATAGGAATGTCGACGCTGACTACGCGGTCAAAAGTCTTAAATTCAAAGTGAGCAGGCCGTTGTCTATCTCTACTCCGCGCAGAGAATTCTCCTCTGAGGCTCTTACCCGGGATGTATCTAGTACGAGATACCCGCGACACACTCCGATTGGGCGGCTTAGTGGACAGCAGTTCAACTCCACCGCCAATTTCCGGCTCACTCATTTCGTCGTAGTCAAGCATCTCCGTGCCAGTCCCTGTAGCTGCCGCAATCAACTGTTCACCAGCAGATGGTGTAGAAGAGTTACCCTGTTGGCAGCTGACGGCCTCAGATGACGCGACAGCAGTTTGCCTTTGATTTCGGGTGACCACTTCAGTTCCGCGCCATTTGTTGGTGAAGCTTTGAACTCCGCTCACCAGTTCCTGGAGGCGATTCAAATCCTTCATCGCTGTCGAAAAGGAAGCGAGACCTACCAATAAGATCAACGTCACTTTGTATGCTTTGTGTTCAGGCGCTTTAGTTTGGTTCATTTCTTTCACCGTGGTTCTCTACATTTTTCAGGCCGGGAACAGTCACCTTGGAGGGTTTAATAACGCCGTCCCCGGCCCGTCTGCGTTGCTCTATTACCAGAACACCATGCTGATTTTGTTTGTGGCATTAAATTTGGCATTTCAAAAAGAGAATTCACGCCAAGTAAAAAAATTCAGCAGCGCATTAGTTTTGCCCCCTTGACCTCGGGGGAACGCTGGTGAAGCTCGATCTTGTAGTCTCTAAGGGTCTAACGACCAAGCCGCTTTAATTCCGTGCGGCCCTTTATGGGGAAGTCAATTCTTAAGCAGGTGAAGGGTTCCGCTGAAGGAGGCAACCTGGATGTTTGCGCCGCCAGTGCCATATACGGCACTGACTCGCCGAAGCGTAGGAGCAGTTACGGTTATAGTTGGTGTAGTGACGATCACCTTGTTTATGCGCGGGGCAACCTTCACGACCACCGGGGAAGCTTGAGGGGTAGCCGCCGGCGCTGGGCTCCTGGGCGGTTTATTACTCACTACTGGAGTAGCTGGTGGAGCGGGGGGCGCAGCATCGGGCAGCAATGTCAACGGGAAATCAGAGATAATCTCGCCGTTCTGGGAGACTTTGGCGTTCAAATTAAAAGCCGAATCACTTGGCAGAGTCAGGGTTATGTCGCCCGACATTGTTTTGAATCCATAACGTCCACCGGATGCGAGTGGTCCAGTCAGGCAAATTTCTCCGCTGACCGTGCGAGCATTAAGATTTGTGTGACTTACTCCTTCCAGAATCAAGTCACCACTCACGCTAACCGCTTCAAAACCATCTGCAGCCCCGGCTGGACGAAGGTTCATAACTTCGATTCCGCCGCCAATAGTAGTAATACTGGCTCGTCCGGTGGAATCTTTTATGGAAACCCCGCCGCCAACACTTCCAACTTCGACAGCATGCGAAACGCCTTCGATAATGATGTCTCCATTCTGTGTGCCCGCAATCGCCACGGCGATGTCGGAGATATTGATGTTTCCATCACGAGTTTGGACGTGTACTGAGCCGGCTCGCGGAACGAACACTTCTAGATCACTATATGACTGGCAGTTGGATTTAATCTGTTGATCGCCAGACTTGTCGACCACGAATAGTTCAACCTTCAAAGCCTTACCTGGTTGAGGAGTCGCTTCTCTTTGCCTCAGTTCAATTTGTGCAGCATCGGACGATCGGGCCATTACCTCATTCTTGTCCCAACCGTGAACGTTGACACTGCCGGACATTACGCAGATTGAGACTGTAACTGAGGGATCCGAAGCGATTGATCGTTCCGCCTTCTGAGAAGGATGATCGTCACCACGGCTCGCGCCCCGCACGCCCACACTAGCAGCAGCCACGATTATAACCAGACAAATTTGTAAAGCTCTAAACTTCATCGGTACCTTAAATAATCCTTACGGACGGCTGTTAATTCGAGCGTCGGCAACGGTATTCAGTAAATCAACTTTGCTCTGATAAGCATTAAACATGAACTCGGCCGCGTCCGGATCATTTGGATTCTTCTTGGCTGCGTTGCGCGTTGCCGCAAGCGCCCTATTAACCACTGCGAGGTTCCTTTCGTATTCTGCTCGCAAGGCCGGTCTCATAGGCTTGTTACTGTTTGACTTGATTGTCGAATCCAAGGCAGCAATCGTTTTCAAATAACTGCGCTCGCCCGGCAACAGCTTTACCTCAGCTACCTCCTGATTACTCACATTCGGGCGATGTTTCTTCGGACGATTTACTCGGACGGGACTATTAACTGATGTCGGAGAATTCACTACCTCGGGCTTAGTGATTCCAGCAACCGCGTCGTTCGCAGTGTCGGCTTGAGGAGTCGAGGTACTCGGAGTTGTTTCCTGGGCGACGTTGTTTGCTTTATCTACCGATGGGGAAGTGGGCTGTCGCAATTGAATAGCTCCGATTATGGCTGCGAACGCCACAACCACGACCAACGCGGCATAACCAAATGTCCGTTGCGGCGTAAACTCAAAGAGAGCACCAAGAGATCGAAGCCAGCTTCGCGCTGCGGTCGCCACAGATTCTTTCGCGATATTCGCATTGCCCAATTGCAATCCCGCCACGGCCACATCAATCCGATGTCGCAAGTGCTCGGTCGGCACAGCCGCTTCAAACTCTGGTGCGAGTGCGTTCGAGAGCATTAGAACTTCGCTCTCCAGCTCGCGCGCGGCCGTTGCACATTTCAAGCACGACACCAGGTGTGAGGTGACGCCTTCCATATGCTCATTTGACAGCTCACCGTCAAAATAGCTTTGCAGAATTCCTTCGTCTACACACTCTTTCATCAACGTCCTCCGATTTTCCCGTACACCCTGACAAACTCTTTCCGTCCTCGCGCTACCAGGCTCCCCACGTTCGTTTCCTTCAATGACAACGTGGTAGCAATCTCGCGATACGACAGTCCCTGCTGCTTCAAGAGCAGGCAACTTCGCATCGGCTCCTTGATCTTATCGAGTGCTCGTCGGGCTTCCGCAATGGCTAGCCGGCGCTCGTAATCTTCCTCGGGCTGAGGGAACCAAACCTCGGTCTGGTTTTTCTGGTACTCGTCGTCGCGGGCTGCGGCGCGGTTTTGGCCGCGCAACGTGTTGCGCGCTACATTCAAAGTGACGCGCAAAAGCCACGCGCGAAGAAGTTCCTCGCCCGGCGTGGAGTCGAGATTGCGATAAAGTCTGAGAAAGACCTCCTGAGTAACGTCTTCAGCCAACGCCGAATCACGTACAACAGCCCGGGCAGTCCGAAAGACAGCTCGGTGGTGAAGCGTAAACGCCTCATCGAAACTGAGGGCGGTAGCCGCAGTCGCGATTTCCTTGGGCATCGACTCTATCAAGGCTCTAGCTTGTCCGCTCATTGATCACCGCTCTCAAGGATGCAAACACCGCAAGGTGCTGATTTATGACAACTTTCTCAAGCTCCCTGCATTATCCGTTTTTAGGCGGTATATTGTAGTCTCAATCAGGTTTTGCACCAATTTTATTAAGCGGTGTTGGAAAATCAGAGTGATTTCAACGTCCAGTTGAACGCTCGGATCGGCGGGAAAGTTCAAGAATGTCGGGACTCCCAGGTACAGGCGCAGAAACGGGTTTTGCCCATGGATCCGCGGCAAATTCAGAATCCGGATTGGGTGCGAGTTCTTTCATGCGCGCCTGCCGGCGTGAAGGAACTCCTTATACCCCGATCTGGCTAATGAGGCAGGCAGGAAGATACATGCCTGAATACCGGGCTGTTCGATCTCGCCTGAGTTTTCTGGAGCTTTGTAAGACTCCTTCTCTGGCTGCGGAAGTGACAGTGACGGCCGCGGAACGACTTGGTGTGGATGCTGCGATTATTTTCGCGGATATCCTGCTGATTGTTGAGCCGATGGGAATTGATTTGGAGTTCACCAAGGGTGGTGGTCCGGCGATTCTCAATCCGATCCGTGTGTCGCAGGACATTGAACGCCTGCGAGAGTTAGTTGACATCGGGCCGTTAGACTTTGTTTTTGAGGCCATCCGGCAGACAAGAGCTAATTTGAGGCCGGATTTGCCCTTAATAGGTTTCTGCGGCGCGCCGTTTACACTTGCCTCTTACATGATTGAGGGTGGCGGGTCGCGAAACTATGTCCACACCAAGTCCCTCATGTACACAGACAAAGGCGCCTGGAATGAAATGATGGCGCTAATTTCCAGGGCTTTGGTTAAGTATTTAAATGCTCAGATTGCTGCCGGAGCCCAGGCGGTGCAACTGTTTGATTCCTGGGTTGGGGCTCTCAGCGTTGAGGACTATCGAGAGTATGTCTTACCCCACACCCGCAGTGTTATCAGAGCGGTAACCCCTGGAATTCCCGTAATACATTTCGGCACCGGAACTGGCGCACTACTGGAATTAATGCGTGAGGCCGGAGGCGATGTAATTGGGCTCGACTGGCGCGTGCGCCTCGATGAGGCCTGGAAACGAGTGGGACATGATGTGGCTGTGATGGGAAATCTCGATCCTGTAGTACTTTTCGCAGGCAAAGATCACATTTTTAGTCAGGCAAAGATAATTCTTGAACAGGCTGCTGGCCGACCCGGTCATATTTTTAACCTCGGCCACGGAATCCTCCCCGAAACTCCCGTTGAGAACGTGATCGCGCTGGTGGAAACAGTTCATGAGTTAAGCGCGAAGTAGCACAGACTTTAGTCTGTGTTTGTTATGCGATCACACAGACTGAAGTCTGTGATACTCCGATGAATCAAGCTTACGACGCACTGCTAATCGTTTCATTCGGAGGTCCAGAGGGGCCAGGGGACGTGATGCCCTTTCTCGAAAACGTCCTCCGTGGAAAGAACGTCCCGGTGGAACGGATGCGTGCGGTAGCAAAACATTACGAGTTATTTGGCGGCGTTAGTCCTATCAATCAGCAAAATAGGAATCTGATTGCCGCCCTCCAGGCGGAGTTGACCCTAAATGGTCCTCATCTCCCAATCTATTGGGGCAATCGCAACTGGCATCCACTGCTGACAGATACCATTGCTCAAATGAAGCGGGATGGCGTCAGAAACGCGCTCGCGTTCGTTACGTCGGCCTACAGTTCTTATTCGAGTTGCCGGCAATATCTAGAGAACATAGCCGAGGCGCAAAACTTCGCAGGTCCCGGCGCTCCAGAAATCTTCAAGATACGTGCGTTCTACAATCACCCGTTGTTCATCGACGCAAACGTCGATTGTCTTCAAACAGCACTGAACGCAATCCCGGACTCCAGACGAGACGCGACGAGCGTCGCATTTACCGCTCACAGCATTCCGCAATCCATGGCTGATAACTGCGAATATGAGGCTCAACTTCTCGAGACCAGCGGCCTCGTCGCGGCTCAAGCCAAACGTGATTCCTGGCAGCTGGTTTATCAAAGCCGCAGCGGTTCCCCGGCACAGCCATGGTTGGGACCAGACATTTTGGACCACCTGAAAGAACTAAAAAGATCAGGGGCGACCGATGTGGTAATCGCACCGATCGGCTTCATTTCCGATCACATGGAAGTCCTTTACGATCTAGACACTGAGGCCCGGAAACTTTGCGTTGAGCTGGGCTTGAACATGGTTCGAGCTGCTACTGCGGGCACTCATCCCGCATTTATACGCATGATTAGGGAATTATTGCTCGAAAGAATGGATTCAGGACAAGGCCACAGATTTCTCGGCGAGCGCGGACTCGGTCCTGATGTCTGTATACCGGGTTGCTGTCTTCCAAAGGGTTAACCTTCTCGTCCAGTCCTGCCATGAAAAGAATCATCATCATTGGGGGCGGCATCACCGGTTTAGCTACGGCTAATCGCCTGATGGAACTTAGCCAAAGATCCGCACTTAAGTTTGAGGTGACGCTCCTTGAATCGAGTTCAAAACTCGGCGGCATCATTAAAACGACTCACCGGGATGACTTCCTGCTCGAGCATGGTCCGGATTCCTTCATCTCCGAAAAACCTGCAGCGCTGGAGCTGATAAAAAGACTAGGAATTGAGTCGCAACTGCTCGAAACAAACAAAGATCATAGACGCAGCTTTATCGTGCGAAACGGAAAGCTCCGTCCGGTACCCAGGGGTTTCCAACTAATTGGTCCGTCTCTTTTGTGGCCCTTCATAACCAGCGATATTTTTAGTTGGCCAGGAAAAATCCGGATGGCGCTGGATCTCGTGTTACCACGCCGCAGTTCTTCAGAGAACTACGACGAGAGTCTGGCCCAATTCGTCAGACGAAGACTAGGACGTGAGGCGCTTGAACGTATGGCCCAGCCAATGGTTGCTGGAATCTACACCGCTGACCCAGAAAGACTGAGCATTCGAGCTGCGATGCCGCGGTTTCTTGAGATGGAACAAGCTCACCGCAGCCTAATCCTGGGAATGCTGAAACGTTCAGGTGCCGACACAGTTCAGACTAATGGCACCAGCGGGGCCCGATATAGTCTTTTCCTGTCCTTCGAGCGTGGGATGCAAACGTTAGTAGATGAGCTTTCGTTGAGGCTTCCCAAGTCTTCAGTGAGACTAAACTCAAAAGTATCAGCTCTTCGCCATGTGGCTCCTACCGGCGGTTGGACCGCCGATGTTGATTCAGGCGCTTCCCTTCACGCCGACGCTGTCTGCGTTACGGTGCCGACATATATCGCAGCCAGTTTGTTAAGAGAAACAACTGGCACCCTCTCTGAGGATTTGGCGTCAATTGCTTATGCCTCAACCGCTACAGTAAATCTGGCGTATAAGCGCGCTGATATTCCACATTCTCTGGATGGATTCGGTTTTGTCATACCCTTTATTGAGAAGCGAAGCTTAATTGCCTGCACCTTCAGCAGCATTAAATTCGCACGCCGGGCCCCGGACGGGTATGTCTTACTGCGCGCTTTTGTCGGAGGAGCTTTGCAGCCCGAAATGTTCGCTCTTGATGAGACCGACATGCTCCGTCGTGTTCAGTTGGATCTGCGTGAACTCTTAGGTGTTGAGAAGTCACCCATTTTCAGTGAAGTCGCTCGCTGGCCGCGGTCCATGCCTCAATATGAAATTGGTCATCTTGAACGTCTAAGAAGAATCGACGACAACTTGGCCCAACTCCCAACTTTGAAACTGGCTGGTAACGCATACCGCGGCGCCGGTATTCCCGATTGCATTAAGAGTGGTGAGAATGCTGCTGAGGCGATGGTCAGCTTCTTTGAGACTGCCAAGGAGGGCTTCTCAAGATGAGTGGATAGCTGTCGTAGAGTCTCTGATCGCTTGGGAGCCCTCCTTAACAGTTGGGCTACTGCCCCGCTCGGTCATCGCTCGCGATAGCCTACTCACCAACCAACTGACCACTGACCACTGCCTACCGGCATTGACAGAAGTTCTCGATTGGACTAGAAACCACTCCAACCCACGTTGACCCTCGCTCGAAGGAGGTCAGACCATGTCCGGCAAACCGGCCCACGAATTTTCAAAGGTTCAGATCGAGCAAGAGCTGAGACAAATGAACGATGACTGGGTTAAGGCCCTGGTCCGGGCCGATCGGTTAACCCTCGAAAGAATCATGGCTGATGATTTTTTCATGGCTTATCCCATGGAAGGTGACGATAAGGAGCAATTCATCGGCGACGTGGCGTCGGGTGACGTTAAA
The DNA here is from genome assembly GCA_035697925.1 of Pyrinomonadaceae bacterium. GTDB lineage: Bacteria > Acidobacteriota > Blastocatellia > Pyrinomonadales > Pyrinomonadaceae > PSRF01. The sequence goes on along the minus strand of DASSCG010000295.1, from coordinate 150 downwards.
GTCGAGTTGCTCACCCGCGAGAACGTGAGTGTTCGCATTTGGGGACATACTGCAATCCTAATTGGAAAGGACTCGGTAAAGTGGTATTACAAAGGGCGGGACTTTAGCGGTCAATATAAAGTAATGAATGTTTATGCACTACGCGACGAT
>DASSCG010000294.1:0-4597 GCA_035697925.1 Pyrinomonadaceae bacterium | reverse complement strand
ACGTCAGTTCCGGCGGACACATCCTGAACGCTGGTCACGCCGAGTCGCGCCGCGTGTTCAGTAGCAGCTCGGGCTGCCGCGAGTTTTTCTTCGACACTCGCCTCCCGGACAACTTTCCAGACATAGCTCATCGCCGCATCTTTCAAGACTCCGGTTGGCTCACCCGTCTTAGGATCGCGTACGATTACGCCGCCTGCAGGATCCAACGTATCTTTTGTAACACCGGCAAGTTTCAAAGCGAGACTGTTCGCGAGAGCCATGTGTCCATCGAGGCGGCTGACAAAAACCGGCGTGTCCGGAGTGAAGCTATCGATAAGCTCTTTTGTGGGAAGCGGAGCCATGCCATTTACAGCAGCCCAACGCTCGTGATCCCAGTCACCACCAGTGATCCAACGTCGAGAGGGAAGCTTCTCTGCAAAGCGCCGGATACGTTCGGCAAACTCCTCCGGCGTATCTGCATCGCGCAAGTCCACGCTGGAAAGCTGAAAACCGCCGGTCAGGAAGTGTACGTGAGCATCGTTAAAACCAGGCACGATTAACTGGCCTTGAGCGTCAATTAACCGAGTACCTGGTCCAGCCATGGCTTTTATCTCTTTCGTCATTCCTACCGCGACTATGCGTTGGCCGTAAATCGCCAAAGCTTCAGCAGTCGAGTTAGTTGGATCCATCGTGTGAATGTTAGCGTTGAAAATAATTAGAGTCGGGGCAAGTGCTTCAGCATGGGTCGGCAAGTTAGCTAGCGTAAGTGTCATTACGGTGAATAGAGCAAGCAGAAGTTTGATTGTCATTTGGATTTGATAAGGAGTCTGTTCTCAATGTATTAAGCGGGGGTAAACCACCCTTCCCAACCTGCAAATAAGCGGACGGCGAGTTGTTCGATTCAAACCGACCTAAATTTGCAGGTTGGGAAGGGCGGTACCCCGCTCAAGCCAGCGACCGTTCAACGACTGATGTCTGCTGCGACCTCATTCTGAGCTGTGTCCTAATCCATCTTAGATTGAGCAGTGTCCTAATTTGAGCGACTCCGTGATCTTCGTGCCTCGGTGGTGAATAAATCCAAGCATTAAACTCACCACGGAGACACGGAGGTCACAAAGATAGTACAAACGAGGAGACTACTTTAGATTCGCAAGATTCTTGGTAGATCAGAGGCGTAGTGTATCATTGCTTTCTTCGGGTCGTGATCAACGAAACTCTTGGATAACTTAATCGAAAATCTGCGCGCAATTGTCGGACGCGAGGCCGTGCTTTCAGAGCCTTCTGAACTACTGGTCTATGAGTGCGACGGCTTGCCACAACATAAGTACCTTCCGCGCGCTGTAGTGTTTCCAACTTCCACTGAACAAACCGCTGCGGTCATGCGAGTGCTCGCTGATGCAGGTGTGCCGTTTACTCCCCGGGGCGCCGGCACGGGACTGTCCGGAGGCGCACTGGCACTCAGTCGCGGCGTGGTAATCGAACTCGCCCGGATGCGCAAGGTGTTAAGTATCGACGCGGGAAATCGAACAGCCACTGTCCAGACTGGAGTGGTAAACGCACACGTATCAAAGGCCGTAGCGCACCTCGGACTGCACTACGTGCCAGATCCATCGAGTCAGGGCAGCTGCACTATCGGAGGAAATCTTGCTGAGAACGCCGGCGGGATCCATTGCCTGAAATATGGCACTACCACGGACCATGTAATTGGTGCTCGCGTGGTACTGGCTGGCGGAGAGATTGTCGATCTCGGAAGCAATGAAGGGACCGCCGGCTATGATTTGCTCGGGGTGTTTGTCGGGTCGGAAGGGACATTTGGAATTGCCACCGAAGCCACTTTGAGATTAGTGCCAGTGCCACCCGCAGTCCGCACTCTTCTCGCTGAGTTTCCCGAGGTAGACGACGCCAGCCACGCAGTTTCCGCAATCATCGCCGCCGGAGTGATGCCCGCCGCTTTAGAGATGATGGACAGTGAAATTATCCGAGCGGTTGAAGCGAGTGTGTTTGCTGCCGGTCTCTCTTTGGACATCGGAGCTGCGTTATTGGTTGAGCTCGATGGGATTGAGGCTGGAATCGACGATGAGGCAGAGCGAGTTAAGAGTATTTGCCTCGAGTATCGCGCTCGCACCTGTCGGCTTGCTCGCGACGAAAAGGAAAGGAAAACACTCTGGGCAGCGCGTAAAGGTGCGTTTGGAGCGGTAGGGCGTATCGCTCCCGATTCGATGATTCAGGATGCAGTAGTTCCCCGTTCGCGCCTGCCAGAGGTCCTGGCTGCAAGTTACGGCATTGCTAAAAAGTATGAATTGCGACTTGCCAACGTCTTTCACGCAGGTGATGGAAATCTTCATCCCTTTATCTGTTTCGACTCGAGGTCTGCAGAGCAAGTGCGCCGTGTGAAGGAAGCAGGACGTGAGCTAATGGAAACCTGCGTCGCTGCCGGCGGCACGATCACTGGTGAGCACGGAGTGGGCTTCGACAAACGTGATTACCTTCCGTTGATCTTTTCCGATGACGACATGGACACGATGCTGGGCGTTCGCGCGGCATTTGATCCCCTGGGTCTGTGTAACCCCGGCAAAATCATTCCAATGCTCCGTGGCTGTGGCGAAGCGCGCGCCGTTACACTCACTGCCTCCCCAGCCATTGCCAAGCAACTCAGTGAGGCCAGCTCTTCACTGGGACCGCGGGCGTCTCGCCCGCACGAGCGAGGCGCAAATACACAGGTTGATTTAGGAGCCGGCAAAGCAGCAGGCAATGGACGTCAGCGTTTAGAGCCAGACGATGCTGCCAAACGTTTGTTCGCGATTGTGGGCGAAGCAAATGTCTCTGTCTTCCCCAGTCCTCGCCTTCCCGCTTTACTTTCTGTTGCACCTCAATCGATTGAGCAAGCTTCTGAAGTGATGAAGCATGCTGCACGCGGAAGCTGGTCCGTTGTCCCATCAGGTAGTGCAAGCTGGCTTAACGCCGGAAACCCTCTGTCGTCAGCAAACGTCGTCATCAACACTTTGGGTTTGAATCAAGTACTCGATCACGAACCCGCGGACCTAGTCGCCAGCGCGCAGGCGGGAGTAACGCTCCAGACGTTTAATCAAACGCTGTCGGCAGGCGGTCAATGGCTCCCACTCGATCCTCCCGACGATGGACGGTCGACGCTTGGAGGTGTCGTCGCCACGGGAATGGCCGGAGCGCAGAAGTGTGGATATGGCATGCCGCGGAACTTCGTGATCGGAATGCGAGTTGTTCTGCCAGACGGAAAAATCGTGAAGGCCGGCGGAAGAGTGGTTAAGAACGTCGCTGGCTATGATCTATGCAAGCTGTTCACTGGAAGCTATGGCACACTCGGCCTCATCGTGGAATTAACGTTCAAGCTTCGACCGGTGCCGGCAAAAGAAGTTTCAGTTCTGGCGAGAGGATCATTGGAAGCCATCGTGAGAGTTGCACAGTCAGTGCACGAAGCTCGGCTCTTTCCAGCTGGCTTGGAATTAGTGTCAAGAGCTTTGGGTCATCGTATCGGAGTGGAGATGGCTGACAACGATGTGCTGTTACTAACAAGATTCGCCGGTATTGAGAAAACAGTTAGTTATCAGGTTGAACGAGCTATCACTCATCTTCGAGGCGAAGCCGGGGTCGCGGAAATCGAGACAGTGTCGAACGATCGAAATCTTTGGAGCCTGCTAGCGGCAGCACCAATGCAGCTGGACGAAATAGTTAGTTGGCGGGCAACGGTACCAACTACCCGGGTTAGTGGGTTCCTTGGCCGGGTGAACGAGAAATATCCAGTGACCATCTCGAAGTCTATATGGCAAGCAGGAATTGCTGACGGCCGCATCAGAGTGATGGAGGAGCCCAAGTTGACGAGAGCTGCGGAAGAGTCGAGTAGACTCACGCATCTCCGGACTCTTGCGGAATCATTTGGCGGTTCACTAGTTATTGAAAGCGCGATGGACGAAATAAAAACCACGCTGGATGCCTGGGGTCCTCGCGCCAGTTCTGACAACGTCATGAAAAGAATCAAGCATGAGCTCGATCCTCAGGGCATACTCTCGCCAGGAAGATTTGTTAGCGCCAAACGCGCGACATAAGGTAGCCAGGGGCAAGCGCCTTTGCGCGCCGCCCCTTGATAAGATCCCCCGAAGCAAGCAAGCCCTGAAAGGGCGCGGGAATTGAACAAAAATCTATTCACTACCCAATGCGTGTTCTGATTTGACTTGCCAATTTTCTTTCCGCCCTCTTCAGGGCGCTATTGAATGAGGCGATATGATCCAGGGGCTGCGCGCAAAGCCGCTTGACCCTGGCTACCTTATGCCGCACCTTCGGTGCACGTTGTATTGTCCAGTTCTGCTCTACTACAGCCAACTCCTTTATGCTGATTTGCTATATTTAACAGGGGACCGATTCAGTTTGAGCACACTTCGGAGGTGAACATGAAATCCTGGGCTAGTCTTCTACGCGTAACCGTGACGCTGGCAATCGCGCTTTCTTTTATTAGCGCACCTGTCGCTACGCCGAGCACGACGTTCACCGCCACGGCCGCTTCTCGTGATCCCGTTCGCGCCAGACATGGAATCGTTGCCTCCACTAGCCGGATCGCCTCTCAGGTCGGCGTCGACATAATGAGACG
>DASSCG010000293.1:0-3746 GCA_035697925.1 Pyrinomonadaceae bacterium | reverse complement strand
TGAGCTCTTAAAAGGTCAGAGATCTAAGTGTCGTCTCATCCTTGATCAGAATCCGATTGCCAAGAACAACTGGATGCGCCCAGGTTGGACTCGCGGCCACAGTGTATTCAGCTGCAGGCGTGAAGTCTTTCGATGTGGTTGGTAGCAGTAATAACTTCGCTTCGTTCGTTAGCAACAGCAGCATTTTGCCACCAAGATTGAGAATGGCAGCGTTCTCTCCAGCTCGGCCAGGACCCAGCCAGATAGTTTTGCCGGTTTCTGCATCGATGGAAAAGAACTGTCCCTTGTTGCGGGACGATAAGCCCACCAGCGAATTGCCGTGTAATACCGGAGTATTCATGTAGAGTTGCGCTTCCTTATTATTCCAAACCTGAACCGGCACAATGTCTGGCCCTTGCTTCGCTAATCGAACGGCCTCGATACCTTGCTCCTCTCTCGACAGAATAAGCATGTCCTTGTATGCGATCGGCGTGACGGAATTTTCGTCATACTGGGATTTGGCCGGCAATTTCCAGAGCAATTTGCCGGTAGCAGCGTCAACGCCGACGAAGTCCTTCTGCATAAACGTGACAAGCTGGCGCGTGCCCGCGAGGTTGACAACGATTGGAGACGAGTAAGCAGGTCCGTCTGTCTCGTTAGACCATTTGATCGCGCCTGTTTCTTCATCGAAGGCTATCAACGCGCCCTTATCGTGGCCGCCTACGTGTGCAACGACCTGACCGTCCAACATTAGCGGAGACATGGCTGTCCCGAAGAGCGGAGAGGTTTTTGGAAACTGCTTCGAGAATTCTCGTCGCCACTTGAGCTTTCCGCTCAAGGCATCATGGCAGGAGAGAACGCCAGTAATACCAAGTGTGCAAACGGTCCGACTATTGAGTACGGGGGTAGACTTCGGACCCTTTCCGTGTCCCTTTGCCGCGTTGTGCATCTCGTAAGCGATGGGTTGGCTCGAACGCCAGATTTCCTTGCCGGTTGCCGAATCCAGACAAAGCAAGACTTCCTCTTCACCCTGCCGCGCAAAGACGTAGATCCTGTTGTTTGCAACTACCGGTGTCGAATGGCCGATACCAACTGTAACTTTCCATTCTTCCTTCAACTCCTTGGGCCAGACCCGTGGAATAGCGGCGTCGCGGACTAGTCCATCACGATTTGGTCCCCGCCATTGGGTCCAGTCAGAGTTCCCGCTTGCTACTGTCGCATTTGCGGCTGCGGTTAGGATGAGCGTGATGATTACTAGCACTGTTATCTGACGATTAAGAGAAAAATGCATAAGGCCTCCGAATGATTCCAGTGTGGTCCAGTCTTCACGCTGAAGGCGTGGAATTTCTCTAAAACAGTAATTTCACACCGAACTGAATGCGCCGAGGCTCGCGTGCGGAAGTGATTTGGCCAAAAGATGGCGAGCCCAGAAAATTGTCAGGCAAATTGAAGTTCGGATGATTGAAGAGATTGAAGAACTCCGCCCGGAACTGCAAATTCAAAGACTCAGAGAGTGCGGTATTCTTAATCAGCGAAGCATTCACATTTTGATAGCCAGGCCCATCCAGAATATTTCTTCCCGCATTACCGAAGGTTCCGGGCGGCGGCAAGGTGAAGGCTGCTGTATTGAACCACCGCTCAGGAGATTGCTCGCCCAGGGTTGGATCTCCGATCACGTTAGGCCGATCATTGGCGCCGAAACCGAGTGCTGAAATACCGGTACCACTGTTATCCAGCTCGCGCAACAGTGCCACCGTAAACGGCCTCCCTGATTGCAGAGTAATTATGCCGGAAGTCTGCCACCCACTCAGGATCTTAGACCATGCACCGTTGTCTGCCAGGTACGCCCGACCTTTCCCAAAGGGAAGGTCGTACACATAACTCACCGACAGGCGATGTGCCACGTCAAAATTAGAACGGCCGCGCTCAGCCCTCAGATCGTAGCTATTTTGGGGATAGTTCGGATCGCCCGCACTGGGGAAAAAGTTTGACGCATCATCAATCGATTTAGACCAGGTGTAGGACGTCAGCAAAGTAAGGCCGGCAGAGAGTCGTTGCTGCAGACGCGCCTGAAGACTGTGATAGTTAGAGCTGGCCCGCGACTCAATGGTATTGATTTCATCAAATTGCGGGACAGGCCGAGGAACGAATGGCAGCCCTGGAGGTAACGCACTTGGCTGCGGTTGATTCAAATCGCGAGCCGATAAGAGTTTGGTCCCTTTGGAGCCTACATATCCCACTTCGAGCACTCGATTGCGGCCAAGTTCACGCTGCACATTCAAATTCCAGTGCTGCATGTATGGAGTGCGGAGGTCACGCTGAATTGCTTGCGCAGAGTCGGGTAAAGCGAAAGGGAAGAACGCGGGAAAGGGATCACTAAGCGTTAGTGGCAACCCAGGAAGAGGGAAGAACAGGTTGAAATCGAAGTAAGGCTTGTTGAAATAGAGAGCTTCTCCCGGAGCGAGCGGTGACGTGTCATAGTAAACGCCGTAACCAGCTCGAACGACTGTTTGTTCATCTTCACCGATCGTCCACGCCAGTCCTACGCGTGGAGCAAAATTATTTTTGTCCGAATCGAACCCACCCCGGGGCATACCGTTTGTTCCAACCGGAACGAGGGAACGGGTGCTCGCATCATATAAATTCGCGCGATCCGTCGCGTCTACCGGTGGCGAGTTGTACTCGTATCGCAGCCCGGCCGAAAGAGTCAGGTTTCGTCTCACCCGAAAACTGTCGTTAGCGAAGAAGTGATAACTGTGGGCGCGGAGATGTTGGGCATTGTCTACGCGTGCACCTCCAGTCACGAGTGGCAGGCCCAGCAACAAGTCACCCAGCGCCACGCCCGTATACGCGAAAGGCGAGAAATTAAGTAGCCCGCGCGACTGCACATCCCGAAAACCATTCTGTTGAACGAATCGGACATCAGCTCCAAACTTAATCAGATGATTTCCCGTAGCGTAACTAGCGTTGTTGAGAAACTGAAACGTGTTGGTTACCGTTTTTTGCGGGTTGTTACTCTCATGACCGAGGGGCGAGAAACCCGTGACCGTAATAAAGCTCAACCCAAAATCTCGAGCGTCAGGTGACAGCTCCGGTAACCCTAAAGCACGATTGACGCTTGTTCCCTGGTTTTCCTGGTTGACTGCCGAGGCCACGCGACTGAAAGCGAAGCGCGCGTCGTTAACCAACTTGGGCGAAAACACGTGGGTAAATCCGACAAGGGCATTCTGGCTTCGTCTTGGCACCTCATTTCCGTAACCTGGAATCGAGGAAAGTGTCGGACCTGCAAAAGGTTCAAAAAACCGGCGGTCACCAAAGCTGTAACGAAACACGAGCGTGGATGCGTTGCTAAGGAAGTGATCGACGCGAGCATCGAAATGATCATTGTCGTCGCGTTGTGTCGGCGACGAAACGAAGTTCGCAAATGGCGCACTACGGTTCGGCAACGGATAAAGTGCGGCAATGGCTCGTCCAATCGGATGTATGAAGAACGGCGGAATTACACCATCAGTAAAGGGTTGGCCCGTTGTAGGATCTCGAGGGATGCCCTGGAGGCTATTGGAGAAGTTGCCTGATCTTTCCTCCATTGTGGGCACGTTGGTAACGCGCGTTATTCCTTCTCGAGCCCTTGTTCCTTCGTAATCTGTAAAGAAGAACGTCCGGTTCTTGCGGATTGGGCCACCTACGGAGAACCCGAACTGATTGCGAATATACTTTGGGGCCGGCTCATTTCCTGGTGCGAAGTAGTTTCGTGCATCCAGGGCGGC
>DASSCG010000292.1:0-4671 GCA_035697925.1 Pyrinomonadaceae bacterium | reverse complement strand
GACAACGCGATTCCCTCCTTCTTTGTCGTCTTCGGGTAAGAAAATACGTCCGAGGCTAGGAGTGGCGCCGACGAGCGAAAAGAGATTGGCGGAGGTTCGGACGGTTGAGAGGCGCGCCGGTTCGCCTGCCCCGGTGAGGTTCAGATTGGTGAAGGTATACGCCGCGATTTGCTCGAAGACATGGTTCTGATCTATCCAATCGCGGTAGTTGGCATAGGAGATGGGTAATTGATACAGATCGCGTTCCGGGCTTTCTTCCCAGATTGTTACCAGGCGATCAGGCTCGTGGTATGGGAGCGGGCGAAGCAATACGGCATTGATCACGCTGAACATGGCGGTGTTTGCGCCGATTCCTAACGCGAGCGTAATTACTGCTATGGCTGCGAAGCCAGGCTGCTTCAGCAGGCTTCTGATTGCGTATCGGAGATCCTTGAACAGTGTTTCCATAAATCAACCCTTTTAGAAGTCCAATGAGACCTATAGGACCTATACGACCTATTCCATTACTCGTACCGCAGCGCTACCAAGGGATCGACTCTCGTAGCGCGCTTAACGTGGCACAGACTTCAGTCTGTGTAGCCCGCTCTCGTCTCCTCGAAGCTTGAAGTTATCGTCGTCCACAATCACAGACTGAAGTCTGTGCCACTCATTCGTACCGCAGCGCTACCAACGGATCGACTCTCGTGGCGCGCCGCGCGGGGACGTAACACGCCACAAAAGCGACTAACGAAAGCAGCGTTGCCACAACCGCCAGGGTCAACGGGTCCTTTGCCCCCACTCCGAACAGCAAACTCGACATCACGCGCGTCAACGCCATTGCGCCTACCAGTCCAACGGCTACGCCGATTAGCACCAGGCCCATTCCCTGGCGGACCACCAGCTTCAGAACATCGAGTTGTTGAGCACCTAAAGCCATGCGCACACCAATTTCGTGAGTGCGCTGCGCAACCGAGTACGACATCACTCCGTAGATTCCGGTAGAGGCAAGCACCAGTGCCAACAACGCAAACAGTCCCAGCAGAAGTGTGCGATAGCGCGGAGCAGCGACCGCCGTGTCCACCCACTGCTCCATCGTTCTGACATCGGCCACAGGTTGATCAGGATCAAGAGCGTGAACTTCCTTCCGCACCGCAGCAGTGATGCTCGTAGGATCTCCCTGCGTACGAATCACCAGGTTTATCCGACCGTTCGCATACGTGGGCATGTACATGGCGGGGAAGGGTTGAGTCTCGAGTGCGCGGTCACGAATGTCGCCAACGATACCGATAATCTCCCAAGGCTGAGGGCTCATTACCATTATCAGGCGCTTACCGAGAGGGTCTTCATTAGGAAAGACCTGGCTGGCTAACAGCTCACTAATCAACAACACTTTGGCACTCTGGCGTACTTCCTGTTCGGTGAAATTGCGTCCACGCAAGAGTGGGATTCGCAGCGTGCTCAGGTAATGCTGATTTACTCGTCTGAAATCGGCGTCGAATGCCTGATCGATGGTCACAGGTGGACGGCCCTCGACGGAAAAAGGCATATCGTTAAGTTGACCGCTTAGCGGAAGCTCGGTCACAAGTCCAACGCTTTCCACGCCAGGCAGGCCGCGTACGCGCCCATCGAGTTCCTGGAAAAAGCTCGAAGCCTTTTCAGGTGTGGAATATTTTTCTCTCGACAGAGTTAAGTTCATCGTCATCACGTTGTGCGCATCGAAACCCGGGCTGGTGTTCTGCAACTGAATCAGACTTCTTACCAACAGCCCTGCGCCAACCAGCAGCATCACAGCGACGGCGCTTTCAATCACCACCAGCACGCTGCGGGTGCGATTGCGGCGCGCCCCTTCGCTACCGCTGCGGCCGCCTTCCTTGAGCGCGTCGGTGAGGTTCAGATTCATCGTACGCAGAGCCGGCGCCAGTCCGAACAACACTCCGGTCAATAGTGAAATCAAGAGTGTGAATCCCAGCACCGTCGCGTCGATGCTTATCTGCGCCGTTGAAGGGATGTTGTCGGCGCTTAGTGTGACCAGCAGATCGACGCCCCAAATTGCCAGCAACGTTCCGAGAGCGCCGCCCACCAGGGCGAGCAGCACGCTTTCAGTGATCATCTGTCGCACAATCCGAAATCGGCCGGCGCCCAGAGCGGTGCGCAGAGCGATCTCTTTCTGGCGAGCTGCGGCCCGAACGAGGAGCAAGTTCGCCACGTTGGCGCAAGCGATCAGCAGAACAAATCCCACGGCGCCCAGGAGAATGAAAAGAGTCGGTCGAGTGTTGCCGACCAGTTCTTCTCGTAGCGAAACCAGGCGCAGGCTCCAGCCGGTGTTGGAATCGGGATACTGCTCTTCCAATCGCCTGGCGATGACGTCAGTGTCCGCCTGCGCCTGCGCGATTGTGACTCCCTCTTTCAGCTTACCGATCGGTCGCATGAAGTGGGCCTTGCGTAGTTTCATGCCCGGATCAATATCGAAATTGATTGGAATCCACAGTCCGGCGGCGCGGGGAAAATTGAAGTGCTGAGGCATCACTCCGATAACTTCACGAGTTGTGCCATCGAGCGTGATGGTCTTACCGACAATCGCCGGATCACCGCCAAAGCGTTTCTGCCAGAGTGCGTAACTCAAGACCACCACCTGATCGTTACCAGGCTTTTCATTCTCGAGCACAAACGTCCGGCCCAATAATGGCTTTGCTCCGAGCGCCTTAAAGTAGTTGCCGGTGATGCCTGCGGCTGAGAGGCGCTCTGGTTCGCCGCTGCCGGTGAGGTTTAGGGCCAACGGCATGGTGAAGGAGGCTGCAAATTCTTCAAAGGTCTTGTTCTCTTTGCGGAAATCGAGAAAATCCGGGGGCGACACGCTGGCGCGATTGCCAGCGTTGCGTATGTTGCCCCACATCCAGACCAACCGATCAGGTTCGGCGAATGGTAAGGGTCTGAGCAGCACGCCGTTCACCAAGCTGAAGATTGCCGTGTTGGCGCCGATGCCCAGCGCCAGAGCAATTAAGGCAACGATGGTGAAACCCGGTCGTTTTACCAGGCTGCGAATTCCGTAACGTATGTCTCGTAGTAAAGTCTCCATAATTGTTCCTCAATAGATTTTCGATTTCTGATTTTTAATTTTTGATTTCTGTTTCGTGTTGGTTCGTGTGGTTTAGGGATCGTTGAGTTTGGGTTTAGATCCGAAACGACGAACGATCCACTAAACCACACGAACCAACACGAAACATCACAAATCTAAAATCGCAAATCTAAGATCAAAAATCTCTTAGTGCCACCAACGGATCCACTTTCGTTGCCCGCCGTGCCGGGATGTAGCAGGCAAGCAAGGCAACGGCTGCGAGTAAAATCGTGATACCCGCAAAAGTAACTGGATCGGTTGAGGTGATGTCGAAGAGCAAGCTAGACAAAAAACGTGTCAGCGCCACCGACGCAACTAAACCGACAACGATTCCAATCAACGTCAAGGCCATGCCTTGTCTGACCACTAGCCGAATAATGTCTGTTGTTCGAGCTCCAAGAGCCATTCGCACGCCAATTTCATGGGTGCGCTGTCCAGTGGTGAAACTCATCACCCCGTAAATGCCAACCGCTGCCAGCGATAAAGCGAGAGCGGCGAGTGCGCTTAACAGGACCAGGTTGAAACGCCGTGCTTTGAGCGAGTCGCGAACGAGTTGGTCCATTGTCGTAACCGCATAAAACGGCTGCGTTTTATTGCTCTCCCAGATGCGCGCCTTAATTGATTGCAGTAAGAGATCCGGATCTCCTTTTGTTCTCAGACGAAAATGGTCGACCCGGAGGGAGCTTGTGCGTACGGAATAAAAAACTCTTGCCGCGGCGTTTTTTCTAAGCCATCTTGTCTTTGGTCTGTGACGGTACCGATAACTTCCAGGGTGGTCCCGCCGCGAGCGTCCCGGCCGCCACGTTTTAAAGTAAATTTTGCGCCGACGGGATTTTCGCCCGGCCAATTGCGTCTTGCCATGGTCTCGTTAATGAGAGCGACTCTGGGCGCATCTTTGCCGTCAAACTGATTAAAGACCCTGCCGTTGAGTAGCCGGGCGCCGATGGCGGAAAAGTAATTTGATGAGGCGATGGTGAATTGAGCGACTGGCTCCTGCCCTAGCAGCTGCGGAGGTCTGCCCTCCACCACAAAGGGAACGGAAGAAGTTTGACTGCTTTCCAGCAATGGAATTGCTGTCGTAACGCCGGCAGCCTCAACTCCTGGCAACGATTCGATTTTCTCGAGCGTTTCTCTGGTATAGACCTCGCGCAGCTCAGGCTTGCTATAGCGGTCCCAGATAAAAGCTTGAATCGCTATCACTTTGTCGGCGGCAAAGCCGGGATCAACTCTCAGCACACCCACAAAACTTCGCAGCAGTAGACCAGCCCCCACTAACAGCACCACCGCAAGGGCGATTTGGGCGACAACCAAAGTGCTGCGCAGACGATGACGTGCGGAACTTGCCGTAAGAGCATGGCCTGCTTCCTTCAAGCATGATTGCAAGTCCGGCTTTGAGAGTTGCAGTGCCGGCGCGAGGCCGCAAAACAAGGTGGTGAGAAAGCTAATGATTAAGACAAAGCCGAGGGTTAAGCGGCTTAGACTAACTTCCTCGATGCGAGGTATGTCTCCCGGATTAAAGGCCACGATCAGATCGACCACCCAAATAGCCAGGAACAATCCACCCACACACCCCAGCA
>DASSCG010000291.1:0-4841 GCA_035697925.1 Pyrinomonadaceae bacterium | reverse complement strand
AGCAGCGCTCGAATTGTTGCCGGTTCGGCGGTCAGAAACGCGGGAGATATATCAAGTTTAACGGCTAACTCACGGGCTAGCTTGCGAAGTTGGTAATCAGGCGCAGCCAGGATCCGCGACAAAGTTTCTGCCTTCTCATACAACCGCGTTCCCGGAAGAATGGGTGCTGCCACCCACATGGCGGGAGCTATGACCTCGGGCTTAACGTTACCGTCAGCACAGGGACCAAAGTTCGAGTGATAAAGATCAATCGTCGCCGGATCGAGATCGTTCCTGTCGTCGTAGCCACCGACGGTAATCACTGAGGGAGAGGCTGCGGGTGGAATTGAATGCCAGCCCTCGTTGCCGGAATTGCCGGCGGCTGCCACGACCACAACGCCCTGGCGGATGGCTTCCTCGGCGGCTTGACTGATTATGCTCCGCGAACAGACAACGTCTTCGTCACCGCCCAGAGAGATGTTTAGAACGCGAATGTTGTAGCGGTCGCGGTTCTCGATAACCCACTCGATGCCGCGAGCGATACTTTCCTCGGTGATTCGTCCCCGTTGACTGGCCTTAACGAGAACAAGGTGCGCCTCCCAGGCGAGTCCGCGGTACACGCCATCTGAAAGCCTTCCATTTCCCGCGGCTGTGACTGATGTTTGAGTACCGTGCCACTGCCATGACTTGACCGGAGCGTGAGAACTCAATGACACATGTTCTTCAGCCACATCGTGGTAAGCGAGGATGCGGCTCTCCGGCTCAAGCAGATCCGGGTGCGGATAAAAGCCGGAATCGAGAAAAGCAATCGTAACTCCCTTGCCAGTGTAATCCGAGTCGGCATCCAGCCGCTCATGAGTCGGAACGACGGCAAAGCGGTTAGGTGAGTGTTGATGATCCTGGCACGCGGCTTTTTTCAGGAGGAGCCTCCCTCACAAACGATCCACGACGCTACACGAACCGACACGAAGACGTCGGTCGGGTTCGTGTGATTTCGCGGATCACTTTGTCGGTGGACTACGAAGGTCCTAGCTCAAGGCTTTATGGCACGGAACGCAGTCGTTTGAGCCGGGAGCTTTTCCTTTAACGGCCGGCCGAGCAGCGATTGCTTTGTCGTGACAGATGTTGCAATTGAGGTGGTAAGCAACCTCGTTGTTAAGCTTGGTAGGCGCCGGCTTGTCCGGGTAAGCGATAGTCGGCATTGGAGCGCTGTCATCCCCCGCCTGCAAATGACAAGTGCGACAGGACTTAACAGGTTTCGCGTCGGCAGCTGCTAAGGCTGCCGTCGTCAATACCACATTGCGCTCGCCGGTTTTTAGTGGCTGTTTGAGTCCCGAGGCCGGCTGGTCAGTGTGGTGGCATTCGACGCACGTGATCACACTAGTGCCGTCGATGCTGTAATTCTTAAGTGAGTGCGTTTCGTGATTAAACGCCACCTCTCCATACTTGTCCGACTGGCTGTCCTTACCGAGCACAACCTCTTTCGGCTGCACCTTGCTTTCCTTGGGAATGTCTTGTGAAACAGCGCCTGCTAAAGTGCTTCCAGAGAGACCTATCGCTACGCAGCTTAACAAGGCTATCAAAACAAGTAGTAGTTTCGTCATGGACTATCCTCTGAGTCTATCGTCGCTGGATGTATCGAAGGGTAGGAGAGTTCCGAACTGCCCGCCTACTATATTGTTAACAGCTGGCAGGGCCATCTTAGTTAGCGACTCTCCGTGTGTCAACGTTTCTGTTCCTAGTCTTGTGGGGTGTTGGGTTCACGCGATCTAAACACCTCTTTTTCTTTGGTCAAGGCGCCGCTAAAATTAGAAAACGGTTTCTTCGTTTCAGGGCCAGACTCACTGCTTTGCTGGCGTGAATTTGAGCGGGAGCCTGATAACCAATGCATCCTCAGGCTTGATGGCCAGACGATAAATAGTCTGAGGTACCGGGTCATCTTGCGATAGCGAAGCCGCCTCCGCCGATGCTGCCGACTGTTCCTTCTCCGTCATGACTCGACCCGCGCCACCCTCCATTTCAAACTTGGTTGGCTGAGCGGCCCACTGCTTTTCCCAGGCTTCGACTTGTTGATTTGGCAAGGTGATCGCTGTGGTCGAGAGCTGGCTTGGATCTATCAAAGGCTTTGACGAAACCAGTACGGTCAGAACTTCGGCTACGTGTCCCTTTGGACTGGAACTCGGCTTGATCCGGAAATATCTTGGCGGCCCTGGAATGTAGACCATTTTTCCAGCCTTAACCTTGTTGGCTCCCTCCGGAGTTCGCTTCGTGGGAAAAATGAGGCGTGCGTCGCCAAGGGACCCGTCTGCATACTCTTCGCGATTGATTACATATAGGTAACCGTCTCTGGAGAGGGATTCAATACTTAGCCTCACCTTCTGGCCTGGAGCCAGCGGAGTTCCTTCCTCCATTCGTTCCAAGCTCCACTGAGTTGGCTCAGACGCTCCATCTTCTTCTTCGACAAGTTCTTTAGTCTTGTCGCCGGAGGTCGATGGGCGGAACCGCCAAAGAGTCACCCCTACCTGGGCAAATACCTTTCCTGGAGGCGGGACCGCCGCCGCTACCGATTGCGATGTTTTGTATGTGGGTTTTCGGGTCGTTACCGTTGGTCTCTTGGTCCCCACGGATTGGGTCGGTCGCTCTTTAATAAACTCTTCGGCTTTAATTCCCTTTGAACCCTCTTCCTGCGCGATCAAAGGTTGAATTGCTGCACTAAAGAGGAACAGTCCGCCCATTAAAGTCAGTGAGAAAATGTTTTTGATTATCATGATCCTACCTTTTCAAGTGTGAGAGTTCTACCAGGGCTACAAGCTTATCTCCGCTGCCGGAGATTACCGTTCGTTTCTGCGATTGATCTGAAACTACCTTGGGCTTTTGAGATTCGTACAGTTTCAGGTAAGTCTGAACTTTAGCAACTTCCGAAGCTTCACTGATCACTCCGTCACGTTTGATTGCCTCTTTAAGAGTTGTTTCCAAATCAGGAATTGGCTGTTCGGCCCAGACGAGCCATAATTTTTCCACGCCTGGTTGATCAACAAAATAGTACCACCCAGCTTCCATCCGCTGCTTCGCTGCCAGCTGGGCCACTCCAGCGTTGTTTTCAAGAGTTGGAAACAATACGTTGTATTTGATTCCGTTCCGCGAGTCAGAATCTTCATTGAGAAGATATAGAGAACCACTCTGTGCGGGTTCAATATTGAATCGAAATCTCCATCCATCACCAAAGAGTTCGTTACCCGCTGCCTCATACGGAGCGCCCACCGGAGTCTGCCGATTCGCCATTTGCTGTACCGTTACTGAATAACTCAGCGATCTCCCGGAGGCAACAGCTGGATCCGTAACTGGGCCTGGACCAGGGCCAGGGCGGGTCTCCCGATTCAGAAAAAAGTAAGCACCAAGGACGAGCGACACAAGACCAAGAGCAAGCGCGGCGACTTTCAACATCCCCTTGGGAGCGATCCGAGTACCAGGCGGACGTAGTTTGGCTGGAATGTCCGGATTTCCAACCTCATCGGTGTAGAGATTGAATAAGGGCACCCGCACACCATGTTTCACTTCGGCCTCGCCCAACTCATGAAGACACGGAGCCCAGCGGGCAAGTTGGATCAGATCATCGGCCACTCTCTTTGAGACCAAAATGTGGCCGGCATCACCGCAGTCCATCACACGTTGAGCTATATTTATCCCACCGCCGGCAACATTCATGTTTGTATTGATGTCGGCCATGCGATAGACAAGCCCGCTGTGAACACCCATTCGCAGTTTTACTTCCGGGCTTTCTTTCAAACCGTAAGCAATGTCGACGGCACAGCGAATAGGCGCTTCGGGATCACCGAAAAATACCAGGGCAATACCATCGCCAGTCGGTAGCCGGATAAGCTGGTTAGTCGCCTGCGCCCGGTTGAAGTCTTCGGTGCGGCCGACCACGGATTGGAGCTTCTGCAAACAGGCCGGTTGCTCGTCGACCATCATCTTCGAGTAACCGACTATGTCCATGAATAAGACGTGGGCGGTCTCCGGAACCGAAACCGATATTTCGGCGCGGTTCGACTTCTTTGGCAGGCTCGGCCCGGCTACGACGGTCTGTTCATCGTCTCCGACCAAGGCACTGGACAAGAGATCGCCGAAGTCGCGTGCCCGCTGGTAACGGTCTTTCGCATCGAACGAAAGGGACTTGAGAATTATCGATTCAGCCTGAGGTGACAATCCGGGGCGCAAGTCCACCGGTTTGACCCGCACGCCCGAACGTTGCATCTCCAACAGTTGATAGGCGGATTCTGGATTTGCTGGCCTTCGGCCGGTCAGCAGCTCGTAGGCTATAACTCCGAAGCAGTAGACATCGCTCGCCTGTGAGAGCTGTCCCGCGCTTAACTGCTCCGGCGACATGTAGGCGATTGTGCCAACAGTTCGATCGCTGGCAGTACTCATCGAAATCACCGAATCCTTAACTCGGGCAACTCCGAAATCAATGATCTTGACTTGCTCTTCGCCGTCGCCAAGAGCTTGGATCATGATGTTTTCAGGCTTAAGGTCACGATGCAGGATGCCGCGGTCGTGGGCGGCGGTGAGGGCGCGGCCGATCTGCTTGATTATGTTCGAGGCGCGCCAAAAATCCATTCCTTCCGGAGTGATCACCGTCCTTAGGCTGAAGCCGTCAACGTACTGCATGACAATGTACGGCTTGCCGTCGGTTAACTCCCCGGCATCTAAGATACCGACAATGCTTGGATGGTCGATTCGAGCGAGGGCTTCGATCTCCTGCTTGAACTTTCTTAGCGTCCACTCATTTTTAAGTGCACCATCGAGCAAGGCCTTGATAACGACCGGGCGAGAAAGCATCTTCTCGTCCGCGGCGAGGTAGA
>DASSCG010000290.1:0-5131 GCA_035697925.1 Pyrinomonadaceae bacterium | reverse complement strand
ATCGTTAGCGGCATTGAATATGGCCCGGTAGGCAGATTCGTTCTGTCCTAAAGCGTTTTCGATAGACTTACGGTGTGTTGTGTCGCGAACTACGCTGAGAACATGCTCTTTGGTTAGCACCACGCGAGCTTCAAACGACCGGGGAATGCCGTTGAGTAAAAGCTCGTACTCGAGCACCTGCGTCTCGCCCGGTTTCGCTCGTTTAAACAATTTGGCGAAATCATCAGCCAACTTAGGCGGCAGTACTTCGCGCATGTTCTTACCGAGAAACTTGTCTGGAGGCACGAGTAGATCTTCAGGGTTTTGCGCATGATAATCGAGATAGACGCCATCACGGGTCTGGAGAAACATTAAATCCGGTATCGCCTGGAGGATGGCTCGGTTTCTCCGATCACTTTCCTGTCGCGCAAGCTCAGCTAGTCTCTTTTCAGATATGTCGAGTGTAACGCCCCGCACGCCAGCAAGTCGTCCGGACGAATCGACGACCCGGGTCAAACGCGTTTCCGCCCAAACTACGTGCCCATCTTTTGCAATCCAGCGAAACTGAATCGGATCTATGCTTTTGCCGGCAATCACCTCGTCTGCTGCACGTCTTACTCTCTCACGGTCTTCTTCATGAATGAGACTTAATGCAAAACCAGGTGTCGACAGCCACTGTTGAGGACTATAGCCCAACATCTTTTCTACATAGTCGCTGACGAAGGTTGTTCGATGTGCTCCGCTGACTGGATCGGTTCGAGATTCCCAGACAATTCCAGGAATAGTCGACACGATTGCCATCAACCCCTTGTGTTCGGCGGCTGCGATCAATCCCGCCTGCCGACTCTCTATTTCTGCTTCTTTGCGCTTCGCTTGCCTTAGCAATAACCAGATGATGACTCCGGCCAGAATCAACAAACCAGCAGCGCCAAAAACTTGCCAGTTTGACAGTTCCCAAAATGTCGGCTGAATCATGTGAGCGATGAGGAAAGGTTCGGGAGTGGTTCGGCTCCAGGGAACTGCCGGCTGTGACAGAGGTAAAGGCGTCAGTGTTAAGACGAGAACACGTGGTGTGAGATGAGATCGAGCGGCAGAGAATCGCCGCTGTTTTTCATGTCCCAGTGTGCGCGGTCGGATTTGAGGTTCGACGCTATTAGTCTTTGCTAGTTTTTCCCACACTCAGTCAGCTTTCAAAACTCCCTCGACTGAGCGTAGCATCCTCGGGGTGGAAACACGGGCCGGTCGGGGAGACCTAGATCTAAACAAGTTACCGGCGACTTAATCAAAGTATACGGTATTCTGCTTCAACGTCACACCAGGCTTCTGTTAACAAGCTGAAACTCCTTTGACTCGTTCCATTCCGTGCGTCGTCGCGACATCAACTACATACTCAAGTTCTTAACAACTCAATTGCGTAAAGACTCTAGTCACCTCGGTTGAAAGCGCCTCATTGTCTCAGCGTCGGCGACCACCACCGCCCCTAAAGCCGCCTCCTCCCCTACTAAACCCTCCACCGCGGAAACTTCCCGCGCTCCTACTGCTACCGCTACTTCGGCTATATGTCCCGGAATCGATGGAGCGTCTTGCCCCTTCCGAGCGATTGGCGCGATCCCGTTCGAGATTCCGATAAGTTGAAGGATCGACCTGGCCGCGCGTAGAGCCGCTCACCCGTTCTCCTCTGGCACTATCCCTCTGGCCACGGTTCGCATTCTGTCGTTCCCGATCTCTGGCGCGATCATTCAACATACTATCGCGGACGGCATCGCCTTCAGGTCTCTGGACCTGGTTCCAGCCACCGTTTTCCCATTTACTCCAGTTGCCATTCTGGTCCCTGCGGTATGCATTGCCATCGCGTCCAGCGTACACGTTGTCACCACGCTGTCCAACAAAACCGCTACCGCCTTCGCCACGACGGCTGATCATTCCTCCCTGATCTCCGCGAGTTACACGCGTGGTATTTCCTGTCGCTCGGTTGGTAAAACGTTTGGTGCTGGCCCAGTCGTCACCTCGTTGCACCTGTGTGGATCCCCAGCTCCCGTAAACTCCTCCTCCTTGTCTCGTCTTGGCGTACGTGCCGGTCCGGGGGTTATAAGCCTCTGCCGCGCCGCGGGCTCCGTATGGTCCATAGGCAAACGCTCCGCGAGAGTAGGTGCCGGTCGTCGGATTGTATCTGGCGCCGAATCCTACTCCGCCATACGGACCATAGATTCTACCCGCTGTGCCATATCTTCCTGTGTAAGGGTTGTACCAGGAGCCATAGCCGTAAGTTCGCCAATAAGGGTAATAGATTGGATAGTAGCCGCCATAATAATAGTACGGAGGGTAGTACCAGCCTGTGCCCCACATGGTACAACCCCAACCGATCATCATACCGGTGTAACCCGCGGCCGCAGCATAGGTCACCCAATCGTCATCGTCGTCGTCATCTTTTTCGATGGTTACATATGTGACGCTATGGGCTGGGGAACTTGGGGGGATTTCATATACCTCTTTGGGAACTGAAGTGGCCAACGTCCATGGTCCTTTGGGAGTGTTAGCCATAAACCAGACGCCCTGATAGCAGATATAGTAAGTATCACCGACTTTAATAATTTCCTTGTCAGTGTTTGTGGCTCGTTGTAATCCAGTGCCCTCGATGGCCTGATACTGCGGATCACCCTGGTACTCGACATCAGGCGCCTTAATCTCTTTCTTGTTGACCCGTGCGATCTGCGGCACAGACGCCAGCACAATAGCTTCCGCGGCCTGTTGAGTACCGGGCACTGAAGCCAGAACTCGTGAGCGTGGATGCTCGAGGGAGATCCGCCTGAAATCTTCTGGCAAAGTAGGCGTGGCAAATGTCCAAATTCCGTTGAAATTCGGAGCCCTAAACCACCTTCCAGCAACCAGGTAATAGAGCGGACCGTCAGGACCTGTAGCGAACAAGTCGCTTTCAGTATTGCTGACCCACAACAACTTCGTTCCCGGAACGGGAACGAACTTCGGTTTACCTTCAATCAAAATGAGTTCAGCGGGTTGCGTCGAAACGAAAACTTGCGCGGGTTTTGTGGCAGGTTTTCCTGGTACGTTGGCTTTGACATCTTTCCAGTTCTCGTCATCTGGAAGTTTTGAAAAGCTATCAGGAAGCTTGGGAGCGTAGGACCATGGGCCTTTGATGTCCGTAGCTCGAAACCAGGTGTCCTCATTACGGAGGTAATAAAGACTAGTTGGTTCATGTTGGAACACGTCCCAGTTAGTATTAACGGCAAATTTTAACTCGTTGTCCTTGATTGGACTCCATATAGGATCGCCATCAAACGCAACCAGGATCGCTGGTGTCCGGCTAAGGAATATCTGTGGTGGATCGCTCTTTAGCCCTTCCACGTTCTTGGGAACGATCTGACTTTTGTCGACTTGTACCAAAACACGATCAAGTGAAATTACACGATCTTCGTCTGGAATACTCTTCTCGATCTCACTGACAATCTCGCGCGTCTGCTCTTTCGGGAGTGATTGGAAGTTTGCCTCCGTAATCTTGAGCGTTGAGAACTTCACCAATCTCTTCTCTAACGAGGTTGACGTATCTGCTTCTATCTTGATGGTACCCAACGCCGGTTTTTGCTCGCCCTTAGCCACGTAACTAACCGCCGCAAAAGCAACCATGTGCTGCCGGTCGTTCCAACTTGCCATCTGAGGCTGATAAACCACGACTTGCGCTTCGCTCGGTAAACTAAAGCCCCGCGGCCATCCACGATCCTGTGCCTCCGTTGCTTGTTGACTCGTAAGAGGCTGTGCTGGCGGTGGGTCGGGTTGCCTTGCTGCCTTGATGTACACGGCTGCGACTTCAGAGGACAGAAGAGATACCGTGACTAAAAAGATGAAGACGAGTGACGTGATGGTTCGCGACATGAATCTTCCCTTTCTGCGCAAGACTGGCGCACTTACAGAGTTATCCCGTGCACAGACAATATCCCTTTATGGCATTCTATGAGCTACACGAGAGATGAGGTAACTGTCACTTTTTACAGTGATTGAGAGGGCGGCGGGTCAAACTGATCTATGGGAAAGGCCTGATCGATTGGTCAGCATCCAGATCATCAAAGTTATTCAGAATCAGTTGGTATGGATCCGAAGACACGCTGTCGTAACCGAAAAAAGGTTTATCGTTGATTACGATCATAAAGAGAACAACGGCCAGGAACCCTCCCATCAGGGCCACCATAATGACGTGCAACTTAGCGTCAGGAATGTTGAAAAAGTAGGCGACCCCGATACTAATAGCTGCACCTATCCATATCACGGCCCACATTACCCCAGACAACCCACCACCGACGGCATCGATTCGCAACCGACGATACTCAATCAAGTTGTTGAAAGCGCTCAACGTGGCATCATGCATAGCGGCTTGACCGGAGTTGGACGGATTGAAGGCGTGCAGTTTGCCTTGGAACTCGTTCAGAACCTTAACGCCTCCGGCTACGTGCTGACCCCGCCCTCTCTTCTGTGCAGGCCAAGCCTCGTTTATGACGAAGACCGTGTATTCGCGTAGTTTCGCGTGCAATTCATCCTTTAGCGGCGATGGATAGCCGCTTACATCCCGATACAAGGCACCAAGTGCCGCTGCTTCTTTCGAAACTAATTCCGAAGCGTTCGAATTTGTATTCCAGACCGCGACTGCAATTAAGCCGACAGTGATTCCATAGAACACACCAATCGCCTGCACTGTGCCGCTGACAGCATCATTAGCGTCGTGAGTATAGTGGAGACGTGGGATAACGAATCGCCGTGTCAGCAAGAGTCCCAGTAGTGCTAAGGTCTCAACGAAACCAACGATAAATAACGCTGCCAGGAGCGGTGGAACTTCATAGAGCCAGATCGGCACCTATTACCTCTTTTCCCGTTAGTTCTTGGGTTGAACAATTGGGGTTTTTGAAGCGGCCTGAAGATCGATCCAAGGCTAACTGTTCTATCGATCTGGAAAAGCCGAGCCGTTTTCCTGCCCGAAATAACTTCTGCACACGTTGAAAAGTACGTTTCACGCAAACGCACAAATGCCAGATCTAATTCGTTAAACATAATGAAAGCATCTAAGAAGCTTAGTGTGATGGGCAATCAATTCGGCCGGTGAAAGGCATCGGACTCACCTGCCCGCGAAATTGACCTCGATGTTCCG
>DASSCG010000289.1:0-17350 GCA_035697925.1 Pyrinomonadaceae bacterium | reverse complement strand
CACAAAAAAGCAGACGCAGACTTCATCATCTCCCATCAGGTTAATGAGACGTAAGCGGGTTCGATCTGCGAGCGCTTTGAACAGTTCTTCGATGCTGTAGTCTTTGCCTGCCATTGATTTTTTCGCTTGGTAAGACTGGTTTATTTTACGATTTCCGCAGACTCAGAGTTCCTTTTGCTCAGCGATATGCTGGACCCCTTCAATACGTCATCTGGTACGACCTTGCGATTGCTCGCCACCAATCAATCGGATCCAACCAAGGCGCTCCGACGTTCAAGGAGCACTGTGTCCCGCCATATTCCACTCATTCTCCCGATCCTCCGGCGAATACCCACTTCCCGGAACCCGCAGTTGTTGTGCAGCGCAAGGCTCGCTTTATTTTCAGGGAATACGCTGGCTTGCAGTGTCCAAATACCGATTTGCTCAGACTGAACCACGAGTTGCTCGAGGAGATCCTGGCCAATCCCCCGACTTCTGGAGTGGGCAGTTACGTAAACACTCACCTCAGCTACTCCTGAATATACCGGTCGCGACGAAACTCGAGATAAGGCCGCCCACCCCAACACAGTTCCATCCGTCGCAGAGACCGCAACCAGCCGGGGAACGCTTAAGTGGCCGTCGTCCCAGGTTTTTCTGGACGGAGCCTCAGTTTCAAATGTCGCATCGCCTGTAGCCAGACCCTCCAAATATATGGAGCGCACAGCCTCCCAATCGCTAACATGCATCTGCCTGATTAGAATTTTTCTTTCCACTGAAATATTTTTTCACATACGCCTTGACATATATATCCAGCTGGCGTAGAGTGCGTTATATTCGCATGGGCGTATATGAATAGTAGAGGAGGACGATATGGAAAGCAAGAGCAACTTAGGCGTGGCGGCTCTGAAAGCACACCTCGCGCTCAACGTTCGTAACGTGGAACGGAGTATCGTGTTTTACCGAAAGATGTTGGGTATTGAACCCAGCAAGGTAAGACTCGGATACGCGAAGTTTGACGTGGAAAACCCGCCGCTGAACCTAACACTCAACGAGGTCGCGTTTAAGGAAAGAGGAGCGCTGTCACATCTGGGTATACAAGTCAGTTCCACGGATGATGTCTTAGCGATGAGACAAAAGTGGGCAGCCGCCGGCTTGATTACTCGCGATGAAATGCAGACCGATTGCTGTTATGCCACTCAGGACAAGACCTGGGTGCGCGATCCCGACGGCAATGAATGGGAAGCATTCGTCGTCTTGCGAGATAACTTGCCTGAGAGCGCGGCCTGTGAATGCGGAACAAGACTCGCTGAGGCTGAAACTGAGACCGTGGTAGCCCAGACGGCTCAGACAAGCCAGATATGCTGCGCGCCAGCTCCCGTGGGCATTTCAAAGTAAATCGCTCCCGGAAAAGACGTCGGACTTTAATCAGAGTACGAACGCGTAAGTTAAAAGGCCCGACCTGCAATCATGTGGGTGGGGCCTTTGTCGCTCAGTTCACGAATGCTGGAAGGCTACTCAGGAACGCGCTCACGGTGTTCATCTCTCCGCTTTCGCATCTCTTCACGACGCGCCTCACGCGCAGTCCTAATCTGCTCAAGCTTGGTGCGCTGCTCGGGGGTTAAAATGGTTTCGATTTCGCTGTGCATACGCGTCGATGATTCATGAATTTCTTGTCGTAACGCTTTGGCACGCGCCGCATCTTCGGTGGTCAAACTACCCTGCACGCGCTTCTCTCGGAGTTTGAACAGTTCGTCTCGCTGGGACTTGATGGCCTCCAGATATCGTTCGACTATGGTTCTCCGTAGATGTTGTTGGTCCTCAGTCAGGCTGAGCTCGCGCAGGCCGCGGGACTTTCCAAACTCATGGCGTTCCTTTCTGCCCTCACGATTTTGAATGTGACCTCTTCGAGAGCGGATCCGTTGCTCACTCGTACTGCTATCCGGGGTCGGGTTTGAAGGCTGTTGCCCTTGAGCTATAGCGCCGAAGGCAATCGTCAGCCAAATCAGCAAGACTTTTCGTGTAAACATTCTGCTACTCCTTATTTTTTGTTCTCCAGTGGAAGTATTGAGGATTACTTTATTAAATCTTCCTCGCATTAGACGCGGGGGTAGCAGGTTCGGCTGGAAAAGCTTGACGATTGAATATTTGAAATGGTATAGAGTACTTTGTGAGACAAAGAAGATTGGGGCTCACGTTTAAGGGATGCTCACTTTTCGTGAGAAATTGAGAATAGTCAAAGGACAACTAGCAAGTTACAATGCAAACCAAATGAGTCTCCTGGAAAAAATCAACGACACCGCTGATTTGCGACGTCTGCCTCCCGAACAGCTGGAAACCGTCGCAGACGAAATCCGACAATACATTTTAGAAACCATGTCTCGTATTGGGGGGCACACGGGCGCCTCACTAGGAGCCATCGAGTTGGCTGTCGCGTTGCACTATGCTTTCGACACGCCGCGGGATCGTTTGGTGTGGGATGTGGGCCATCAGGCGTATGCGCACAAGATCTTGACGGGACGCCGTGACCTTCTCCCGACTATCAAACAGTACGGCGGTATCAGCGGTTTTCTGAGACGCGACGAGTCCGAATATGACACGTTCGGAGCTGGACATGCTTCGACCTCACTCTCAGCAGCATTGGGAATGGCTGTCGCTCGCGACCGAAAAGGTGAGGATCATCATGTCGTCGCTTTGATCGGCGACGCGTCTCTTGCGGGTGGGATGGCCATGGAAGCCATCAACCAGGCTGGTCATTTAAAAACCCGCTTAATAGTTTTACTGAACGACAATGAGATGTCGATTGCCCCCGCAGTCGGCGCTCTAACCGGTTACTTGAATCGTATTCGGGAAGCCCAGGGATATCACCGCTTCAAAGACGAAGTTGAAGAGACGCTGCTCTCCATTCCTTCGCTGGGTGGACGCCTACACCATGCCGCTAAGACAGTAAAGGACGCGATTGCCGCTGCGGTGCTGCCGGGTGCACTGGTTAGCGAACTGGGATTTAAGTACATCGGTTACGTTGATGGACATAACCCGCGCGCCCTAGTCGCTGCTTTGCGCGAAGCCAAACAAGTCAAAGATGGTCCCGTTATCGTTCACGCTTTAACGACCAAGGGCAAAGGATACCCACAAGCTGAAAAAGATTATTACCGTTGGCACGCTACCGGGCCGTTCGATCTAAAAACAGGGAAGGCTGTAAAAGCCGCTACGAAGGCTCCAACCTACACGGCCGTGTTCGGAAAGACTCTCTGTCAGCTAATGGAAAAGGATCCTAAAATTGTTGCCCTGACTGCTGCTATGCCCGATGGCACTGGCGTGTGTGAGGCTTTGGAAAAATTTCCTGATAGATCTTTCGACGTTGGAATTGCTGAACAGCATTGCGTGACTTTTGCTGCAGGGATGTCCTGCGAGGGGTTGAAACCTGTCTGTGCTATTTATTCGACATTCTTGCAGCGCGGATTTGATCAGTTAGTTCACGATGTCTGCATCCAAAATCTGAATGTGAAGTTTTGTCTGGATCGGGGTGGTATAGCCGGTGGGGACGGCCCTACTCATCATGGTTTGTTGGACATCGCTTACTTACGGGGAGTGCCTAATATTGTCGTCATGGCGCCAAAAGACGAAGGCGAGATGCGCGACATGATGCTAACGCTGATGGAGCACGAAGGACCTGCGGCAATGCGTTATCCGCGCGGAAACGGGGTAGGCGCAGTCATCGATCGCGATCCTCAACTTCTGGAGATCGGTAAGGGTGAAATATTGCGTGATGGTGGCGAGATCGCGATCGTGGCTTACGGCTCCATGGTTCACCCATCGCTCCACGCTGCGGAAAACCTCTCTAAAGAAGGTATCGAAACAACCATAGTAAATGCCCGTTTTGTAAAACCGTTGGATGCTCACCTTCTGCTCGCCCTTGCTCGCACGAAACGTCTGATTGTCACCGTCGAAGAAGCGTATTTAGCTGGAGGTTTCGGCTCCGCAGTACTCGAGCTCCTTGAGGAAAACGGCCTACAGGATAAGGTGCGAGTGGTGCGTATGGGATTTCCGGATCGTCTCGTGACCCACGGCGATCCGAAACTGCTGTTGGCCAAATATGGTCTCGATGCCGATGGAATATACACGCGGGTAAAAGAGAGCATAGAAGTTTTGGATGCCCGTCGAGCCAAGCCTCAAAAAGTTGGCTCCTGACAAGCTCGAATTTCACGCTAGGACGCGCCCGTTCTTTTTAATAGACGGGCGCGTTTCTTTATTGCACGAAATGGTTAACGCAGAGCGGCAACTTAACCGCAATATCCCTTCCAATGCGTGTAAAACGCGTCAAAAATTTCTCGACCGTGAGAATCTCACCTTGTGGCCTTCGACTTGCAGAAAGAAATGCGTACCCCGTCCGCAGATTTGAGTTTCAGAATTGGATTTCAATAATTATGGAAAATAACTTCTCCTCAACGGATGATGCACCAGCTTTTCAAGCGGATCTTTCGTTGCCACACTTTGACGAGGACGCCACGCTGCTTTCTGCGCGGCCAGTGGTCCCGCTACATGAAGTAAAGGCTGAAACACGTTCCAGACGCCGCCGTGTGATCTTTGGTCTGACTATTTTGGCTGCAATTCTTCTGGGAGCGATTAGCGCAACGCTTCTGTTGATGCAGAGTGGGAACAATGCGGAAAGTGCGGCAGATGCCAGTGTGAATCAGCCAATTGCACCTATTTCAGGCGTTGCCGGAGGTTCAGCGTCCGAATCCGCCGATGCAAGCATCCTTGAGTTTGAGGAACCCGATGAAAAGCCGCAGCCAGTAAAAGCACGCGGGGTTAATAACTCTCCGAACTCAGCGATAGCTAAACGAACCGAGGCGCCAATTCAGCGTAGGTCGGCGAAATCAGTCAACATGAGCAGTTCGGATCGAGACGTCGAGGAGAACCTTGAAAACGACGAAATTGAGTTGCGCAGGGCTGAACGTAAGGAAGCTCGTCGCGCTGCAAGACGCGAAAATCGTCGCCACCGTGAACAAACGGTGGACGACTTATTGCGGATCAGAGAAATTTTCGAAGGCTCCCCAAGGCCATAATCTTGAATTCGTTAATCAGGTTTAATAAATAGCAATCGAATGTTGACTCAGTAAGTGAACGAGTGGCATTATTTCTCGCGAAGAGACGAATTAAGAGGTTTCCCCCCGCTCATTTTCTCGTCGCTTTGCCCCGTTTGGAACTCTCACAGCAGACTAATCCCGACATTTTTCAAACGTTCAAAGCTGCCACGCGCGGCGTGGCAATGGTGATTCTTATGAAAAGAGAATTTCGGGAGCGGGAGTGTATTCACCAGGACGAGGGCGTAGACGGGGCCTTTTACAACGGCGTCTTCTACCTGCAGGCGCTACAGCGATTACGTGTCGACGAAGCCGTGAAGATGTCCAGCAAAGTAAGTTCATTCTTTTGGGCCGATGCTCCGCATATACTAGTGTGGCTTTGTCCGGATTGCGCCTCCGAGTTACGACTCAACGATACTCCGCGGGCGATGACGCAGAGTTCGAGGAGGCAAGCTTAGGGAAAGTCCTCGCGCAACCGGCAGGCACACCGTTTAGCCTGGTTAAGCTGCCATGAAGCGCGAGCGAATCGATAAACTTCTCGTCGAACGCGGCCTTGCCGGGTCGCGTACCAAAGCTCAGGCGATGGTTATGGCTGGCGGCGTGCTGGTGAACGAACAGAGGATCTCCAAACCGTCCGAGCTCATTCCGACTGACTCCCAGATTCGCATAAAAGGTGCTGATGATCCGGCCTCACGATATGTCGGCCGCGGCGGTCTGAAGCTGGAAGCCGCTCTCAAAAAATTCGAGGTTGACGTCTCAAACCTGACTTGTCTTGATATCGGCGCGTCGACCGGTGGTTTTACTGATTGCCTGTTACAGCATGGCGCCCAACGAGTGGTGTCCGTTGACGTGGGTCACAACCAGCTCGACTGGCGGTTGCGGAGCGATCCTCGAGTCGAAGTAAGAGAGGGCGTCAATGCGCGCTACCTACAAACGACCGACTTCGACAACCTCTTCGACTTGGCTGTGATGGACGTGTCATTTATCTCAGCCACCAAGGTAATGCCGGCAATCGTAAATCTTTTGACTGACCACGGTCGTTTAATCACCCTTATCAAGCCGCAGTTTGAGGTAGGTCGCGGTGAAGTTGGCAGCGGAGGCATCGTTCGAGACCCCGATAAACATAATCGCGTAGTTGCCGAAGTCAACAGCGCAGCTCAAGATTTGGGCTTGCAAGTCGTTGGCGTGATGGAGAGCCCGATTCATGGCGCAGACGGCAATGTTGAGTTCCTGGCTCTTTATCAAAAGTCTAAGAGGTGAGAGACGCTTCTCACAAAGCCGCACGAAATAAGACGAGGAGGTTAGTGATATTTCGTGTGATTTCGTGGATCGTTTCGTGCTTCCCCCATACACGAACCACTTGTTTAAGAATGCAAGATCAAGACACCTTCTTCAGTTTGTATTCGTTGACACTCAAAAGCACGCACGCGTATCATCCGGTCGGTTTTACCAAATAGCTTTTAAAGTTCTCCAGCATCCCTCCAATAGAGTCGGAAGCGACGCGCTCCGAAACGGGTATCCGTGTAGTTTGTTTTAGGATGCGACCATACCGGTTAACTATGTCTCTCAGTGCGGACCGGCTATGGTTCGGAGTCACCGACCCTCGCTCGTATTGGCTGGGCCGCCCAGCAACGGTATCCTTCAAATGCAAACGTACTCCTTGCCAACAAACCGGATGACAAAAGCATCAATCAAGCGCGTTGGGATTGTTGTTAAACCGCACCAGCCTGATGCCCTGACAACTATTTGTGGGGTTGTCGAGTGGCTCGCTGAACGGGGCATAGTGCTAGTCGGCGGGCCTGAGATAGAACGCGAGCGAATCGAGCATGAAACCGGGTGCGCGGTGGAAGCGCTGGACCACGAAGCGTTGGCTGGGAGTGTCGATCTTATGCTCGTGCTTGGCGGCGACGGCACAATGATCGCAACCGCGCGCATGCTTGGCGACACGGAAGTACCAGTACTGGGAGTGAATTACGGTGGGCTTGGCTACCTTGCTGAATTCCGAGTTGAGGAACTGTACACTGCGCTCGAATCGATTCTCGACGGAAACTACCGAATTGATACTCGGGTGATGCTGAGAGTCGAACTCATGCGAGGTGACAAAGAAGTTACCCGGACTCGGGTCCTAAATGATGTTGTCATTAACAAATCAGCCCTCGCTAGAATTATCGAGATTGAAACAAACTTAAACCAGCAATTCGTTAATTCGTTTAGAGCAGATGGGCTGATTGTTTCTACTCCAACAGGTTCTACTGCCTACAACTTATCCGCAGGCGGCCCGGTGATCTACCCTTCAATGAACGCAGTCGTAATCACCCCAATCTGTCCGTTCACTCTTTCGAACCGCCCCCTGGTTGTTCCTGACGATGCAGTGATTGAACTCTGCTTGAAGACTCCTAAGGAAGATGTCGCGCTAACTCTCGACGGCCAGGTTGGACTTCCTCTGGAAGTTGAAGATCGCGTGATCATTCGCAAGAGCCGGACCACCTTCCAACTGGTCCAACCGATGAACAGGAACTACTTCGAGGTTCTCAGGGATAAGTTGCGCTGGGGAAGATAAAATCGGTGTCGACCTTCGGAGTTCGTGTTCCCAGTTCCGAGCGGGCACTCTTTAAGCTTATTTTTTTGCCTTTGTCACACTACGAAATCGAAAACTAGAAACGAAACCGTTTATGCCTGAAGACGATCGAAAACAAACAACCGTTTCAAGAGTTCCCGCGGATGCGTTTGAGCGCGAGGTCGCCACCGATCTTGATGAGGAGACGCCAGACAAGCCGAAGGGCCTTGCTCTGCACACCCGAATTCTGATTGGGTTAGCGGTGGGTGTAATCGCAGGGGTTGCGGTCAACTATACATTTGGAGGTAATCATCCGCGGGTTGCATGGATTGTCGACAACATCACCGCACCGATTGGCCAACTTTTCCTGCGTCTTCTGTTGATGATCGTCGTGCCTTTGGTCTTTTCATCATTAGTCGTAGGGGTCGCGGGAATCGGCGACATTCGCAAATTGGGGCGAGTGGGTCTGAAATCCTTTGGCTATTGTTTCATCCTTTCGGCGATTTCGGTCGTGATCGGCCTAACTCTTGCCAACACGATAAGGCCTGGCGAACGTATCGATCCCACCACCAAAGCTGCTCTCGAACAACGGTACAGTTCCGACGCTAACAAGCAGGTTGAGGCGGCCACGAAGGGGGACGCAGTTCAGTCGCCGCTCATGCAAGTTGTCGAGACAATAGTGCCATCAAATCCGCTGGCAGCCGTCGCCGGCGTCCCTTCAAACCCGAGCACCGCAACTTCGGCCGGAAACCCGAACATGCTTCAACTCATGTTCTTTGCCTTGATAATCGGTATTGCCATCACCCTCATTCCAGTCAAGGTTACCGCCCCACTACTGAGTGGGCTACAAGCTCTTTATGAAGTCACTGCAAAAATCATCGAAATCATCATGAAGTTCGCACCTTACGCAGTGGCCTGTTTGCTTTTCAACAATACAGCTCGCTTCGGGTTAGATCTTTTACAGGCATTAGCCTGGTTTGTGATGACCGTTCTGCTTGGTCTATCGCTACACATGTTCGCTGTTTATTCGCTTTCCATTTATTTTCTCTCGCGCATGTCGCCGCTCGAGTTCTTTCGACGCATAAAGACCGTAATTCTCACCGCGTTTTCGACATCGTCTTCCAACGCGACCCTTCCGACGGCTTTACGAGTGTCGGAAGAAAATTTAGGCGTTCCGCAGGAGATCAATAGTTTTGTGCTGACCGTCGGCGCGACGGCGAATCAGAATGGGACCGCTCTCTACGAAGGTGTCACGGTGCTGTTTCTCGCACAGCTCGCTGGTGTGGACCTCAGCTTAGGACAGCAGTTAATGGTGGTTTATCTCGCGATTCTGGGCGGTATCGGAACAGCAGGCGTTCCATCCGGGTCGATACCTTTTATTATCGGTGTGCTGGTGACAATCGGTGTGAATCCGGCACTAATTGCAATCATCCTTGGAGTCGATCGAATCCTGGATATGTGCCGAACGACGTTAAACGTCACCGGCGACCTTACAGCTGCTACTTTTGTGGCGCGGTCCGAAGGTTATGAACTCTTAAAGCCGCATGAGCCGGCGATAGTCCGCGCTGGTGTGGGTTAGTCGTTCACCTACACTAGACGAGTCTGCTACTAAAGGATGGGACGCGAGAACTTTTTGACATAGTTTTCTGGTCTCATTTTCCCTTCCCAGACTTCTTTCAAGCTTGGAGGCGACTCTATGATCTTCCCAATCGGCGACGATGACAGCGACCGCACTACAGTTCCCATCGTCAACTACATACTGATTGCAATCAATGTCCTGGTTTTCGTGTTTCTTCAGGGCCTGGGAAGCAACGAACAGTTCACGTACGCATTCTCCACCGTCCCGGAAGAAATCAGAACCGGCGAGGATATATCGCGGCCTGTGCCAATTGAGGTAGGAGATCAGCAAGGAGTGATTAATCTTCAACCTACGCCCGGTTCGGTTTACCTCACACTGATAACCTCAATGTTCATGCACGGCAGCCTTATGCACTTATTCGGCAACATGCTGTTTTTGTGGATTTTTGGAGACAATCTTGAGCACAGTCTCGGGAGGGCGAGGTATTTAATTTTCTATCTTGTAACTGGGCTCATTGCGTCGTTGGCCCACGTCATATCAACGTTTGTGTTCGGTGATAATCCTTTCATTCCCAGCCTTGGTGCATCGGGAGCAATCTCAGGCGTACTTGGCGGCTATTTAGTGCTTTATCCTAAAAAGAGCGTTCGCGTCATCATGTTTCGGATGATAACCACGGTGCCTGCCATTGTGGCTATTGGTCTATGGTTTGTCTTCCAGTTAATTAGTGCCTTCGGCGTAATTGGCGCCGGTCCTCAGTCAGGCGGAGGCGTTGCGTTCATGGCCCACATCGGAGGGTTTATTGCCGGCCTTGTGCTGGTGAAGGTCTTCGGAATCGGGCGTGCGGTCGCCACGGTTTAGTCGGCCCAACAATTCCTCACGGCACAACATCGAATGTGCCTCTGGATCAGACTCAGACACTGCCCTCCAAGCTTGTTGGGTTGGAGTCTTCGGTGAGCCTCGGTTAAGATCGTGGTAATCCGAGGATTGTTTATGCCGCCTAGTGAATCGACGACCATAGTCAACCAGCAGTGCCTTGATATCCGTTCTACTCCTCGCGAGGAAATGGAGCTCTATCCACTAGACACTTTCCCCTACGAATTTTCCGGACGCGAGATAAAGATCAGCTTCGAGATTCCGGAGTTCACTGCCATCTGTCCGTTCTCCGACTTTCCGGATTTTGCGACAATAAGGCTCGACTATGTTCCACATGAGTTGTGCGTCGAACTTAAGAGTCTGAAGCTCTATATCAACTCGTTCCGGAACGTTAAGATTTTTCACGAGCACGTAATCAACATTATTCTCGAAGACTTTGTGAAAGCGTGCAATCCCTTGAGTGTCGAGATTGAAGGCGACTTTCACGTACGCGGAAACATTAAGACGGTAGTGCGGGCGAAATACGTTAAGAATAGTCAGTAGTCAGTTGTGGTTTGTGCTTGGTGCTTTGTACTTAGTACTTTGTACTTGGATCCGTAAGTTTGAAGGTTAGTTTAACCTTGTGAAAATTTACAAAGCACAAAGTACAAAGCACCAAGCACTAAGTACTAAGTGCCAAGCACAAAGTACAAACAACTGACTACTGACCACTGACTAAGTAATCAACCCCATGGATTTCACAACCATCTTAATAATCTGGGGCGTGGTTTTGGTGGCAGTGCTCTTTCTCGTGATTCGCCTCGCGGTTCGTTGGATCGTTCGCATGACGATTGTAGGAATCATCCTTCTGGCCCTGATTGGCGGAGGGCTCTTTTGGTGGTGGACTAGTCGCCTCTCAACACCACCACCTCAAAATAGACAACGAGCTCAACCGACCCGGCGCGCATCTTCTCACTGACGGCGGAGAATAAATGGGGGAAACCGATACCGACGCCGCCGATCAATTCGATGCGAGTATAAGCAACACGAAACTCGACGAAGCGACTCCAGGGCTCTGGAGTCGATATCGAAAGCTTCCCAGAAACGTTTTTGCCATCAGCTTAGTCAGCCTATTAAACGACACCTCAAGTGAAATAATTTATCCGCTCCTGCCTGCCTTCCTGTTCTTGACACTCGGTGCTTCTCCCGCAGTAGTGGGCCTGATTGAGGGTGCGGCGGAATCCGTTTCAAGTCTACTAAAGCTTTTCTCTGGATACTTTAGTGATCGCCGGGGACGGCGGAAGGTGTTTGTCGTTTTTGGCTATTCGCTCGCCAATCTGATTCGGCCTTTGCTGGCTTTTGCTACCAGTTGGTATCAGGTGTTTGCCATACGCTTGACGGATCGCGTGGGCAAGGGCGTCCGCAGCGCTCCTCGCGATGCGCTAATCGCGGACACCGTTTCACCTGAGGAAAGGGGGCTCGCTTTTGGATTCCATCGAGCCATGGATCATGCAGGCGCCGTGATCGGACCACTCATCGGCTACCTTTTGTTGAGGCTCTTTGCGGCTAACCAGAACTCCCCATCGGCACTCGATTACACAAGGGTTTTCTTGCTCGCTTCGGTTCCGGCAATTGCGGCTGTATTGGTGGTGATATTTTTCGTTCGCGAACCAAAGAAAGAAGTGACCCCGGCCTATTCCCCGGCACGCCCCAGCCTTTCTTTGCGTGGTTTCGACGGCAACTTCAAGCGTTTTCTAATCATCATTGCTCTCTTTACTCTTTCAAACTCTTCAGACGCTTTTCTGCTGCTTCGCGCCCAAACGCTCGGCTTTTCCGTGACAACAATCATGTTGCTTTGGGCGATGCTCCATATGAGCAAGGTCGTTAGTTCGCTGGTAGGAGGAGATCTTTCAGACCGACTTGGGCGGCGTCGTTTAATTGTGTCCGGGTGGATTCTTTATGCAGCGGTTTATATCGGATTCGCGTTTGTTACCAACGCTGTTTCGGTCTGGGCTTTGTTCCTGGTATATGGAATGTACTTCGGACTTGCTGAAGGCGCAGAAAAAGCCCTGGTTGCTGATCTAGTGAAACCGGAACAGCGAGGTACTGCATATGGTCTGTATAATCTTGCTTTCAGCATCACAGTTTTGCCGGCATCGCTTTTAATGGGCGCTTTGTGGACTTGGTGGGGCCCCGCTACCGCGTTTTTAGTTGGCGGTTCGCTAGGAGGAGCTGCTGCCGTGTTGATGCTCCTCCTGGTGAAAGCACCAGCACGAAATCAACCCGCGTAGTCGTCCGAGTATCAGGCAAGAGCCGGTCGCGTATGCATATAGCGAACTAAAATGCCGGTTGGGTTTTCTAACGGTTGTTAAGAACGGTAATCATTCAGGGCGATTAAGAGTGGTGAACTATAAAGTAATCAGAACTGCCGATGAACTCAGGCGAGCAATAGAATCGTTGTCGATCCAATCAGCGATAGGACTTGATACCGAGACCACGGAACTTGATCCATACACTGGCCGACTACGGTTGATTCAACTGGCAGCGCCCGATGGCGTCAGCATCATCGATCTCGATGCTTTCGCAAACGGAGGCAATGGAGGTCTGGCAAGGAACGAAGCACTCATTCCATTGAAGCGGCTGCTCGAGTCGCCGCGGCCAATTAAGATTGCCCACAACGCGAAATTCGACGCGAAATTTATCAAGCACAACCTCGAAACCGATTTGGGTGGGGTGTTTGACAGTTTGCTTGCTAGCCAGTTGATTAGCGCAGGCGATATTGAGGAGCGTCACGGCCTGGAAACTGTAGCTTCGCGTTATCTCAATGAGTCAGTCGACAAAAGCGAGCGATTAAGCAACTGGAACTTCGAATTATCTGAAGCACAGCTGGAGTACGCCGCGCGTGACGCCGCTGTGTTGCTCCCGTTGCGCGAGAGGCTAATTGAAAGACTTAAAGCTGAGGGCCTTGTTAAGTGTGCTCAGTTAGAGTTTGAGTGTGTCATGCCGGTGGCCGACATCGAGTTGGCTGGCTTTTACATGCACAAGGATCGCTGGCTCGAGCAGTTGGCGATTGTGGAAAAAAGACGCGCCGAACTGGCGGAAGAGCTACAGGAAGTCTTAGCCGAAGAATCGTCGCAAGGTTCATTGTTTGGTGGGCCTCAGCGTGACGATATTAATCTCGACTCTCACCAGCAACTTACCCAGGCCCTGGAACGCTTAGGCATACCGGTGCCTGATTCAACTCGCAATTGGAAACTTCAACCGCTGGCGGCAGAGTATCCGGTGATTGCTACTTTGCTGGAGTATCGAACAGTGCAAAAAGCGCTTACTAGTTACGGTCAGAACATGATCGATTTGATCAATCCGTCGACGGGGCGTTTACATGCGGACTTTCGACAGATTGGGGCTCCGACAGGAAGATTCTCCTGCACCAATCCCAACATTCAGCAAGTGCCGCATGCTACTGAGTACCGGCGGTGTTTCAGCGGACATCCATCTGGTCGAAAACTGGTGATCGCCGACTATTCCCAAATTGAGCTTCGTATTCTCGCCGAGTTTTCAGGCGACCGCAGTTTCATCGACGCTTTTAACTCAGGTGCTGACCTGCATCGAGTTACGGCGGCCGAAGTATTCAACGTTGCCATT
This sequence comes from Pyrinomonadaceae bacterium, assembly GCA_035697925.1. Taxonomy (GTDB): domain Bacteria; phylum Acidobacteriota; class Blastocatellia; order Pyrinomonadales; family Pyrinomonadaceae; genus PSRF01. The sequence goes on along the minus strand of DASSCG010000289.1, from coordinate 3,654 downwards.
GACCAGGTTTCCAGGGAGCAGCGTGACTTCGCAAAGCGACTGAACTTTGGAGTTGTTTATGGAATCGGCGCTCAAAGATTTTCAATTATGACTGGTTTGAGTGTTCACGAGGCCGAGAATGTCTTGCGTAAATACTTCAGCACTTACAGAGGGTTGGATACTTATTTACGCGAGGCCGCAAACCGAGCAGTCAATGAACGCCAGGCTCGGACTGCTTCAGGCAGGCTGGTGCGTTTCCGATATGACGAAAACGATCGGCAGCAAATTTCCATGACGCAACGAAATGGTAAGAACACCCCAATCCAGGGAACCAGTGCCGACATACTCAAGCGTGCGCTGCGTCTTTTAAAGGATGAGTTACGCGACACGTCAGCCAGGATTGTAAACATCATCCACGATGAAATTGTGGTTGAGGCCGACGCCGATCAGGCTAGGGAGATTTCGGAGAAGGTCGAGCGTGCAATGGTCGCGGCGGGCGAAGAGTATCTAAGAACGGTGCCGGTGAAAGTTGAAACTGAAATTGCGGAAGAATGGGTAAAGTAAAGGGCCCCTTCAGCTGATATTAAGCCGACTGCGGTGGCTGCTTCAGCGGGGCGCGGTCCGCTTGCCTTCCTAATCTGCAACTTACTGCACTGGGCACATTAATTAAAACGGCACCTTAAGGAGCGATTAGCGAGGGCCTCACTGTTTCATAGGCCTGATCGGCGCCCTTGATGACGCCTTCAACCATCGCCTTGAAAGCCGGCAGATCAATCACTCTGATCCTGTCTTCTATTCGCACAAACAGATCGTCGTCGTCATCGAAACCACACTTCACGTAGTCGAGCGAATGGTTTAGCTTGAGCAGTTTAAAACTCAAGTCCGGGGAACTTTTAATATTCTTCTTCTCGGCAACTATGATTCCTACGACAAGATAATCCTCGCCCGCAGCCACTAGTAGGGCGAACCGGCTAGCCCCTTGCTTCGGGATAAACCAAGTGTATTCGCCAGTCTTGCGATGCGTGTAGCCTGACTCTTGAAGCAGTCGTGTGGTTTTCGCTACCGAGAGCTCTCGGTTTTGAGTTTTAGTCTCAGCCGAAGCGAAAGGAACTGCCCACGGCATTCCAATTAATAGCGAAAGCAGGACCAACTGAGCGAAGCGGCTTTTCTTTTTCATTTGGAAATTCTCCTTCGTGATTAAGGTAGGCCGAGAAGTGCCCGGACGATAGCATCGGGGGCACAGTGCCGCAACAATCTTGAGGTTCACCACCAACGTCTTCACATACGTTCCTCTTACTTTGATTTAGCGCTGCGGCTCCAAACAAAGAAGACAGGAAGGCCGGTGAGTACGAGTAAGAAGCCGATGCCCGAAGTTTGTGGTGCTAGGTAAACGAGATCGAAGGTCAGCAGCGAAGCAAGCAAAATATAGATAGCCGGCACGAGCGGGTAGCCGAAGGTTCGATACGGACGTTCAGCAGCAGGCGCTTTATAACGCATGACGATCACGGCGCCAACCATCAAGCCATAGAAGACGAGGTCAGCCGGAATGATGTATTCGAGAAGCTGAGTATAGACATTTCCATAGGTGACTGCGCCCGTGCCGGCATCAGTCGTCACGGTCCGTGGCAAGGTTAAGAGCGAGGCCCATACACCTTGAATTAGCAAAGCCATCGCCGGCACGTGCTTTACGTTGAGTTGACTAACTCGCTCGAAGAAGAGGCGGTCGCGGGCCATTGCGTAATACACGCGAGCCCCCGCCAGAATCAATCCATTGTTACAGCCAAAAGTCGAAATCATGATGGCAATTGCCATTAAGATCGTACCCTTTGGTCCAATCGCAAACTGCATAGTTGCCGTGGCAACACTATTTGGAGGACGTTGGATTGTAGGGAGCGGCAACGTTACTACATAAGCAAGATTAGCCAGCAGGTAGAGTGCGACCACCACTGAGCAGCCAACAAGAAGCGCGCGCGGGAGTGTGCGACCTGGGTCGCGTATCTCGCCGCCGGCGAAAGTAACGTTATTCCAGGCAGACTGGGCAAACAATGGTCCCGTCATAGCCCGACCGAGAAGCATCACCAGCGCGAGCGTACCCACGGCTTCTAATCCGGGCTGCGCTGTCTGGGGGTTCCAGCCGTTAGCCCAGGAGTTCCACCAGGAGGAAGTGTAGGCAGCACTCTGATTATTCCAGCCTAACAGCAAACCAGCGAGGATAAGTCCCGCGAGGGCTGCGGTCTTGGTGAAAGTAAAAGTGTTCTGGATAAGTTTGCCGGTCTTCAATCCGCGAGTGTTGGTGAGAGTTAGAAAGAGGATAAGTAATACTGCGACCAGCTGCGCGCTCGAGAGACTTACGGCATATCCGCCGCCGACGTTAACGGGATAGATCAGGTAGTTATTTTCAGACACCGTCGGCCACAACACACCCAGGAACCGAGCGAACGCAACTGCAACCGCGGCTATTGTCCCCGTCTGAATTACCAGCAGAAGCGACCAACCAAAGAGAAAACCGAGCGCCTGACCGTAAGCCTCTCGAAGAAAGATGTATTGGCCACCAGCCCGCGGCATCATAGCTGCCAACTCTGCGCAACACAGAGCACCAGTTATGGTGAGAACTCCAGCAAGGGCCCAGGCGACAAGCAACCATCCCGGGGCGCCAACCAACCTCGCCGATTCAGCCGATGTTATAAATATGCCGGAGCCAATCATCGACCCGATAACGATCATCGTGGCGTCTAGCCGACTCAGACCACGTACTAGCTTGCCTGAATCGTTTGGCGTGTCGCTCATAGTGAGTGACGGGTATAGTGTGTTGATGCGTGACTGTCAAGAAAAGATCGGGATGCGCAAGGATTGATGGTCCAAGGAAGGATTGGATCGACTCAAGAGGCGCGCGGATCAGCTATACGGTATTCAGTGCCCGCGTATCTTAGAGTTTATGGTTTTTGCGTTCCCTTACCAGTGAAGTCGACTGCTTTTTGATCGTCGGAAACGCCTGTCAACACTCTGTCGATAGGATCAAAGACAAAGCCCTCTTTCGAAGGAATGATCCGATAGCTCAACAATGAGGGTGAGATGATGAAGGAATAGTTACCGTCAGTATCAGTAGTCGTCGCCAGCACCGATCCCCGCGGACTAATCAACACCACGACAACATTTGATAGTGCAACGTTGTTGGCATCTCTAACGGTGCCGCTTAGTTTCAGCGTGACGCGCGCTTTGGTCCTTACCGGCGACGATTCAGGTTGGGATGCAGATGCCGTTGAAGGAATCGGGCTATCAACTGCCGGAGTCGTAGTCGGGGCCGCTGGTTCAGGACTTGCCGACGGGCTAGCCGTAGGTGCCGCCTCCGGAGGATTTGAAGCAGGGGCCGACTGAGTCGTCGGCGAAGGTTCTGGAGTTGCCGCGGCAGGAGACTCAGTAATGGGCGAAGGGGATTCTGCGGCCGCGGGTTTATCAGTACTGACCGTAGTTGGCTGAGTCAAGGCATTCTCAGCCACTCGGTTGGAACTAATGCGTTCGTCCAGTCCGTCCAGTGATCCATTGGTTTTCTGATACAGCTGTTCGATCACTGTTCGGCGGAGTGGATCGGGATCTCCTGAGTTGTAGCTCTTGATGTAGTAATCAAGAGCTTCGGCTTTGTTGCCCGCTTGATCAAGCGCGGCACCCAGATGCCAT
>DASSCG010000288.1:0-4246 GCA_035697925.1 Pyrinomonadaceae bacterium | reverse complement strand
CTGATTGACTCGATCAATCCCAATGTTTTTAAGTTCCTCCTATTGTCTGTTGGAGTGCGCCGGCAGAGCCAAGCGGCGGCGCTGTGGATTAGTATTGCGACAATTCCGTGTCAATCAAAAGAGGCGTCGCGCTGCGCTTGCCGCCAGACTCCAAGCAGTTCTTGTATCGTCATCTAATCCAGCTTCACGAACCTCTTATTGATCCAACCACGGTCCGACGAAAATTGATCGATCTTCGGTCGGCCGTGGGTCAAGACCTGAATTTCATACCAATTGCTGTTCTCGCTTAGGATCTTAATTCGCGACCCGTTTTCAGCCAGGCCAATCGTTGGATTCGCAGAACTTGGACCTCCGCGCAAGTTTACGTCAGTCGTTGTAACACCTTCCCGTCCAGTCACAAAGACATCCTGGAGTCCAGGGATCCTGCGGAGCGGGTTCCACTGCGACGTGACGTACCTATGAGTAGCCAGCAGCATTCCAGAGAAACTCAAAATAAGCAAAAGCGCGACTAAAAATCTCCTCGGCCGTCCACGCTGAGCGGGCGGGTAAGCTTGGGGAGGAAGCGTCGAAGACTTTCCATTTCGAGATTGGATGGCGGCCTGATCTGGAAAGCTTGCCACGATGTCCCGCGCCGTGGGATGAGGGGTCTCCTTTAGATCCTGCTGGCCCTGAATTGTATTCACCGGTACCACAATTCGAGGGCGTTTTGCATTCTCAATGCCGGCGTGGGAAATATCTGGCGCAGGAGCTAGATCGAACCTGGCTCTCGGCGGCGCCTGAGTGATGTCTTCGGGGTCGACGCTAAGTTCTGAACTCGGCTTGCGTATTCCTCCGAGACTCTCCGCAGTAAGCGGTCGAGTGGGAGGGAGTGCAGCTTCTGCGAATTCATCCCAAAACTCTTGAACTGTTTGATAGCGATTCTCTGGACGCCTTTGGGTTGCTTTCTGGAGCACCCGAAGAACATTCGATGCCCAGTATTCCCCAGATATCGTTGAAGGCAATTCAGTAATTGAATAATGAGCAAACCTTCGCGGCGCCTCACCCGCCAGCAGGCTATAAGTCGTTTTCGCCAGTGAATAAATATCCGCTGCGGGTGTTAAATTAACCGCGGTACTGACAAGCGATCCCGTATCGAGTTGCGAAGTTTGCACTATAGGGTTGTGCTCGGGTGCGGAGTAAATATTTGTCCCCACCCTCGTTATGGCACCTTCTGTTGCTTCAAAGCGAGCGACACCGAAATCAGCAATCTTGAGAATTTTCCGGTCGGCAGTGAGCAATAGATTCTGAGGTTTAATATCCCGATGGATGACTCCGCACTCGTGCGCATGCGCAAGACCGGAACACACCTGCTCGAGGTAGAAGAGGGTCTTTTCAATAGATAGCGGGTGATGTCGAGAGAGCGCCAGCATGTCGCCGCCGGGCAAATACTCAAGGACGATGTAATGGAAAGTGGTACCGGCCAAGTCAATCGCGGTTCCGTGGCCCAGGCGATTGATGATGTGGGGATGTCTGACCCGATCGAGTGCGACCGCTTCATTCTGAAAGTTAGCGACCAGGGTTCGCTCTAACTCCGCATCAGGAGTCTCTTGCAGGTAGATGTTGAGAGCTTTGATAACTACGGTCGTAGGCGCGCCCTCAGGCGCGGCATTGTCTTTGGCTACGTAGATCTCGGCGTAGCTGCCCCGTCCCAGGCATTCCAGCACGTCATAACGACCGTCGAGTCGACTTTGTTGTAATTTCAGTTCAGCCATCCACCGCGTTCCAAGCCAATCATCGGTCTTCCTTAGATGCATGGGCACTGCCCTATTCGTTCCGCTTCTAAAAACTCAACGCACCAGCTTTCAGGCGAGAAACCGGTGCGGGCAGCATTTAAGGGGAATTACCGGGGACAGGTTTCGGCAACATTTCATCCAGGTGCGTCAACGCCCGCGGTTTTTCTTTATCGAATTTTATTGCCATTGCCGCGAGAGCCAGGGTTGCCTCTTTTCGGATCGTGGAGGTTGCGGGAGAGGGATTTATGTCTGACTTCACAATCGCTTGCTCAAAGGCCTTAGCGGCTTCATCGCTATTGCCTGCCAGCAGCGACGCCCGGCCGTAAAGGTACAGAAACTCAGGGCTCGACGATTCAAGGGCTGTGGAAATGCCTTGTCGTGTTAACTCAGCATTCATCTCAGTCGACAGCCACCCATTCGGATCTCGATCAATCTCTCGCCTGGTTTGCTCAAACTTTAAAAGCGGATCTTCAGCAGTACTTGAGGCTGGTGTTTCCGTTGTGATGGCAGTGCTTTCGTCCTTCAAGAACGGTATCGGACCGTTATAACGCCTCCCCGCGTAGAATGCGCCGCCAACTGCGGCGAGGAATATTAGAAATAGCAAGAGTTGCCCAAGGGTTTTCGCCAGACCGCCTTTCGAGGTATTAGTCGCTGGAATGTTTAACTTTCTTTCGGGCGTGCTGATTTGTTCGGCCTCCCGGTAACCCCCAGGGAAGGCGACCCGAGAGGGGGCGACCAACGCGTCTTCCGTGATATCAAAATTTCCTACCGGCCTACTGGAGATGGAAGTCACCTTTTCAGTTTCCGGTGATTTGGTTCGCTGAAGATCTTCGGCTCGGCTGTCCGGAGGAATCCGTTGTCCGTACCGGACCACAACTGCGGTGAGATTGTCTTCCGCACCCCGCTCATAACATCGCTTTTTGAACTCTTCGCAGAGTGTCTTCAAGCTATCGGAGGTAACAAGTAGCTGCCTCAACTCAGCGTCCGGAATGTGACGGGTGATTCCATCCGTGCAAAGCAGAAACTCCGTGCCATCCTCAACCTCGATTGTTTTCAGATCGACTTCAACAGAGTCCTCTGCTCCCAAGGCACGGCTGATGACGTTTTTGCTTGGGTGATGAGCCGCCTGCTCGGCGGTCATACGACCCGCGCGCACTTCTTCCTCCACTACTGAATGATCCTCAGTCTCGCGTATCAGATCGCCTTCGGCAGTTAGACGATAAAGTCGCGAGTCGCCAACGTGTCCGATGGTGGCGACATTTCCGCGCAGATGAAGCGCGACGATCGTGGTTGCCATCATGGAAAATTTGGCATGCTCCTGAGCCATTTGGTGAATCGAAGCGTTGGCTCGTTGAATAGCCAGCTCCATCAAGTCTTCCACGTCGTCGCCATCTACTTGATGTCGGAAAGCTTCGTCCAGAACTTCAATGGCCGTCCTCGAGGCGACCTCACCGGCCTCCGCGCCTCCGACACCATCGGCGACAGCAAAAATAAAGCGCCCACTGTCAGCCAGCAATGAGTCCTCATTAAGCGGACGGCGTTCATTCAGCCCGCGATCCGTGACGGTTTCTGCTTCGACCGTAAGGAACTTTTCAGGCTGATTCATTGGACCGCCTCCAGATTAACAGGGGAAGAAGTTCTGGCAGGAGCTCTGCTCGCAAGTAGTCTATCGCCAGCGTTGCGATGGGAGAAAGCCATAAGCATGCCAAGCATCGCATAGCTGGTGATCAAACTGAATCCTCCGTGACTGACAAAAGGCAATGTGATTCCCGTCATGGGAAGGGCCCGCAAGATGCCCCCGATGTTAACAAGCGCCTGAAAGCCGACAAACGCCGTAAGACCAGCCGCGCAGAGTTTCGTAAACATATCACGCGCATCGAGGGAAGTGCGAACACCTGCTGCCACGAAAATGATCACCGTCAAGATCAGTAAAGCGCCACCGGCTAGACCCACGTCTTCCGCGGCAGCCGCATAGACCTAGTCTGAGTCAGCGATTGGTATCACCTCTGGGAAACCAAGTCCCATCCCTCTTCCAGTGGTTCTACCCGAAGCGATTCCGAAAATAGCCTGGGCCGGTTGAAACGCCAGTTTGTCAAACCACACGTCTACGTTAACAGTCCGCTGCATAGCCGGGTTTTGTTCTGCGAGTTCTTTTAATTGCGGGTTCTCAGCCAGCGCTGCCTCATAGTCTTTTTTCCACCAGGATACTTCCGGAGACGGAGGATCGAATCCGTCCAGCCACAGGTGAAATCGTTGTTGGATTCGAGATGGAAGCGCGGCTTGAATCGGACGCGCTATAGTTGGTAACAACGGTACCTTCTCCTGAATATCTCTCGGTAGCGCCCCCACCACGAGGATACTAATCACTAAAAACACCGAGCCCACGAAGAGCAGGAGCTGGGGCCAACGCCGCACGGCCACGAGATAGAGTGTGGTGTAGGCGCCGCTAAAAATCAGCATCTGCCCGAAGTCTT
>DASSCG010000287.1:0-3148 GCA_035697925.1 Pyrinomonadaceae bacterium | reverse complement strand
GCGTTGTAGATGATTGTGTCAACCAACTTGATGATTGGCGACATTTCCGAGTCGGTTGCCAACCGATCCAGATCCAATACTTCTTCGCCGTGCTCGGTCTCCCTGACCAGAGAAATCCGAAATCCTGATGCAGCCTCCTGCAAAACACGCTGAGTGGCATCACCTCGGCGCAGGATTACTTCGATTGCACCCGCTGTCGCTACGTGCGGCACGATGCGAGTGTGCAGGGTGTGAGCGAGTTCATCCAGACGTTCCAGATCTGTTGGGTCTGCCATTGCCAGGTGCAAACCTTTTCCATCACGCTTCAACGGAAGAAACTGGTGGCGCACCATCAAGTCAACCGGAATCTCATTAAAGAGCCCGTAATCAACTGGTGAGTCTTGATCTGTAGGTAACAGCTCGATGAAAGGCAAACGGTAACGGCGCGCTAGCTCCTTCGCTGCTCGCACTTCCGGCGGCTGATTGTCTTCTGGCTCCACTGTCGATCTGTCGGCGACTGGGCCACGAGGTAATGGGGTTTGCGCCGTGGCTGAATCTGCTTCTGTGTATTGCTTCATGTAAGATCTCCGGCGCGTTGTCCCGGTTCGAGTTTGGATTTATTAGCGAGGACCCGTAACTCCCGCTCCGCCCGAAATCGACTGGATAATCGGCAAGTAAATGGCCAGTAGGATCGTGACGACAACCCCACCCATTACCACAAGAATCGCAGGCTCAAGCGTGGTCGTCAACTGTTCGAGACGAACTTCAGACTCCGCGTCATAAAAGACCGCAACCTCATCTAGCATTTCTCTTAAACTGCCCGAACGCTCACCTATTCCGATCATGTCAATGGCGAGCATGGGAAGCCAACCCGCAACCTCAAGGCTCTCGGTAAATGAGCGGCCTTCGCGAATCATTGGCAGGATTTCGGAACTGCGCCGTCTCAACTCCCGATTTGTAATCGACTCAGCAGCGATTTCCCACGATTCGACGAGGGTAATACCGCCAGCCAACAGGGTGGCGAGTGACCTGGTCGCCTGGGCGACAGATAACTGGACTGCGAGACTTCCCACCAGAGGGACCTTCAGAATTGTGGCATCGAGAGCCAGCCGGCCGGATGTCGTTCGTGACCAGAGGAATAAGGCGAATGCACCGCCGATGATTAGAGGTCCGAACCAAATCACATTTGCGGAAAGCCAGCTCGAAAGCCCCACAACGATCTGCGTCACTGTGGGGAGCTCGTTGCCGAATCCCGAAAACAGCTCAGACATTCTCGGCACCACGTAGACAGTAAGAAACGTCACCATACAAGCCGAAGCGAACAGCAGGAACATCGGATAAGCCAGCGCACCGCGAATCTTGCGACGCAGGCCTACGTTCCGACGCATGTAAGTCACATAACGACTCAATACATCATCAAGTGCGCCAGAACGCTCTCCGGCGAGAATTGAAGCGGTATAGATTCGGGGAAAAAGATTTCCCTGAGCTGCAAAAGCCTGCGAGAGGGCGGCCCCGCCACGAATCTTTTCCTCAACATCTCCCAGCACGGCTCTCAAACGCGCCGACGCCGCGCGCTTTCGCAGCATTGCTATCGCTTGCAGGATCGGTATACCGGCACGAACGAGTGCAGCTAGTTGTTGATTGAACAGCAGGAAGTCGTTTGCCTTAAGTCGGGCATGCGCGCCGCGACCACCGAGGCGCGTTAAGGCGGTTACTCCTGAAGTCTTCGGTGGAGTGACGTTGAAGACTCGGAAGCCCTCGCGCTCCAGCCGCGCGCGTGCTTCGTTCACGCCCGGGGCGTCTACGGTACGTGTGACTACTTCCCCTGCGGGCGTTCCTAAACGACAAATAAATTCAGCCATAGTTTGGAAATCGAGCCACTGGGCGTGGGCATCAGTGGGCGAGTATAACATGCGCTTGCTCATGATCTGCCTGGTGACGAGACGCAGAACACTTGCGCTTACACGCGCTCGGGGATCAGAAGTTTCAGCACATGAGTTAAAATGACGAACGCTCTTGAGTTCAACCCTTTCCGGCAGGAGACAGACCTTTAGTCATGAGTCAACCCCAATCAGCCCCCAATCCACTGGCACCCCAACAAGCAATGCTACAAATGATCTCCGGTTTCTGGATTTCGCGCGCCATATGTGTGACGTCAGAACTCGGAATTCCCGATCAACTAAAAAACGGTCCGCGCTCGGCCGCTGACCTGGCAGCCGCTACTAACACTCACGCTCCTTCGCTATATCGTGTGCTTCGCGCTCTGGTAAGCGTTGGTGTGTTTGGCGAGACGGAGGACGGGCGGTTCACTTTGACGCCGCTTTCCGAGACTCTTCAGACAGGTGTCCCAGGGTCAATTCGCTCATTCGCGATTTCAGAGCTTGGCGGCGAACACTACGACGCCTGGCGTAACTTAATGCAAAGCGTCAAGACAGGTGAGATTGCTTTCGATGATGTTTTTGGAATGGATATTTGGTCGTTCTTTCAGAAGAATCCGGAGAACGCACGAATATTTAACGACTCAATGAGCGGCATGACGGCTGCCACTAATGAAGCGATTCTATCGCGTTACGATTTCTCCGGAATCAGAAAAATTGTAGACGTGGGCGGGGGACACGGCGGTTTGATAACTCACATTCTGCAAAAACACCCCGAGATGAAGGGCGTACTGTTCGACGCCCAGTCGGTTATTGAAGGTGCTAAGGCACGAATTCAGGATGCTGGTTTTTCGGACCGGTGTGAGGCTATTGGCGGCGATTTCTTTCAATCCGTACCCGCCGGAGGAGATGCCTACATACTCAAGTGGATAATCCACGATTGGAATGACGAGCGCGCGACGACGATTCTTCGAAACTGCCGCAATGCCATCACCAGCGATGGCCGGCTGCTTTTGGTGGACGTGGTGATCCCCCCAAGCCGGGAACCACATTTTGGAAAGTTCATCGATCTCAACATGTTAGTAATGACAGGAGGACTGGAGCGTACGGAGGACGAGTTTCGCAAGCTTTTGGATGCCTCGGGGTTCCGGTTGGCGCGGGTTATAAATACTGAATCGCCTATTAGCATCGTTGAAGCTGAACCGGCTTAGGCACTAAGGGGTAAGAGCGTTTCATTAGATTTAAAGGATCCTTTGGGAGTTTTTGTTCCGATGGATAGCGAAATCGATCCA
>DASSCG010000286.1:0-2878 GCA_035697925.1 Pyrinomonadaceae bacterium | reverse complement strand
TTTCTCTTACGAAGGTTTCCTGGAAGAGCTGCTTCATCGCTACCGTGCCACTCATCGCTTCATTGAGTGAAGCAGTGTCTTTTCGTGAAGTTTCGTGTGAGTTCGTGCGGTTTAGTGGATCGCCTTATCTCAAGCACGGCGTCTCTAAACTTAGGACACCCCTTAATGCCCACTGAAATTGACGGCTTATTTTTCTATTTGCTATCCTCGCCAGTTCTCCCTTAGATAAATTCTTTCTGTGAGGCTCGAGTATATATATGTCTGCTAATGTTTTTATTCTTGGTGGTAAGCGAACGCCGATGGGCGAGTATGTAGGCGCGCTAAAAGATGTTTCCGCAATCGATCTGGGTGCAGTAGCGGCAAAAGGCGCACTGGAGTCGAGTGGCGTGGCTCCCGATGAAATCGATCATGCGGTCATCGGCAACGCGCTGCAAACCTCGGGTGACGCGATTTACGGAGCCCGGCACGTTGCACTTAAGGCCGGAGTGCCCTTCGATCGTCCCGCACTAACAGTAAACCGTCTGTGCGGCAGTGGCATTCAGGCCATCGTCTCGGGCGCCCAGATGATTCAACTAGGTGAGGCGTCAACTGCCCTCGTGGGAGGCATGGAATCCATGTCACAAGCGCCCCATGTGTTAAGAGGCGCGAGATCAGGATTCGCCTTGGGCCAGGGCAAGTTGGAAGACAGTCTGATGGTTGCGTTGCTGGATACTTACTGCAACACGCCAATGGCCGGGACTGCTGAAAACCTCGCAAGGAAGTTTGAGATCTCCCGTGAAGAGCAAGACGCTTACGCTTTGCGTTCGCAGCAGGAAGCCAAGCGCGCCAAAGAGGCATGTTACTTGTCAGCAGAGATCGTGCCGGTTGAAGTTAAAACCCGGAAGGGCACCGTTTTGGTGGATCATGATGATCACTTGAGACCTGACACGACCCTGGAGGGTTTAGCGAAGCTCAAACCCGCATTTGCCAAAGATGGTTTCGTTACCGCCGGAAATGCGTCGGGCATCGTCGATGGAGCGGCCGCGCTGGTAATAGCCAATGAAGAGTTCGTGAAGAATCGCAATATCAAACCCATGGGTAGAATCGTTAGCTGGGCTTATGCCGGTGTTGAGCCTGAGATCATGGGCATTGGTCCTGTGCCGGCAACACGAAAGGCTCTTGAACTGGCTGGGTTAAAACTATCCGACATCGATCTGGTCGAAGTGAATGAAGCATTTGCTGCTCAATACCTTGCGGTAGAGAAGGAACTCGGACTCGATCGGTCCCGCACAAATGTAAACGGCGGGGCGATAGCGTTAGGCCATCCATTGGGTGCAACTGGAACACGTTTGGTTCTCACAGTCCTGCACGAGTTGCATCGTCGGGGAGGAAGGTATGGATTAGCCACTGCATGTATCGGAGGTGGTCAAGGCATCGCAATGATTGTAGAACGAGCGTAGTCTTGAGCTACTGAAGTCTTAAGCCATGCTGGTTTGCGAGGAGCGACAACACAAGAGAGAGGAATCTGCCGCTCACCGCTTGGGTAATTTCAGGATAATTTTCGCGGCCCTGTTTCCTGAATTTTCCGATCAAAATCCAAAATTTTATCCACAGCTTTCCATCTACAGCTGGTTCAGTTTCCCTAAGTGGTGAAAAGCGCCGTCTTATGACGAAACACGAGGGCGATTGGAATTCGGCACAAATCTTGCGAAAGCAAAATATGATGCAGACTGCCAATCATCACCAAGCCAAACTTTTGACCTCAAAAGTTCACCATAATTTAATCGTGCTAGACTTGCGCAACGTCGTGCGGGCGTGATAGAAGGTCGCGTCTGCACCGGGATCTAATCGTTTATTTCTTGCTTTGATTCAACTCATTTCCGAATTTAAAAGGTCACGATCTGCGCGCAACCCCTTGCGCCAGATGCGTCCTCAACTGTCAACTTTTCATGCTTAAGGAGTTGCCCATGTCGAAATTAATAAGGTTCGGTTCTCTAATTTTTATGTTTCTCGCGCTCAGCGTGGTTGGATTTGCCCAATCGCAAGCTGGCAGCGGGCAGATTGGAGGCCTGGTTACCGACAGCAATGGCGCCGCCGTACCGAACGCCTCTGTAAAAGTTACAAATAAAGACACGGGTCTTGAGCGCAGCGTGACCACCAGCGAAGACGGCTTGTATTCCGTGGTTCTGCTTCCCCCCGGGAGCTACACTGTTTCTGCTGAATCCACCGGGTTTGCCGCAGCTACAATTGAAGATGTTGTGGTCAACGTAGGCCGTACTGCTGATGTGAACATCACCTTGGGCGCGAGTGGTGTCCAGGAAACTGTTCTCGTTACTGCGGACGCCATTCAGATAACGCGCAATGAGTCTGACGCAGTTCTTAACGAGACTGCCATTACCACCCTCCCTATCAATGGTCGACGATTTCAGGATTTCGTTACCCTAACGCCGACTGCCCAGGTTGACCCCCAGCGCGGACAGATTTCCCTCTCAGGTCAAAAAGGTATCAACGGCAACATTAACGTTGATGGCGTCGATTACAACCAGCCCTTCTTTGGAGGTATTCGCGGCGGCGAACGTGCGAACCTCGCGTTCACCATTCCGCAAGAAGCGATTCGCGAATTTCAGGTGGTGGCTTCCGGCTATTCGGCTGAATTCGGACGGTCTACGGGGGGCATCGTCAATGCGGTAACAAAGTCAGGTGACAACAATTTCAGCGGGTCAGCTTTTTACCTGCTTCGTCCCGCCAGCCTGGCGCGCGGGAATGAGTTCACCGAAGCATTACAAGAACAGCGGTTGACGGCTGCAGGCGTCGATGCGACGTTGGCGCCAACTCAGCACCAGTTTGGTGGCTCTATTGGCGGACCAATCAAGAAAGATAAACTTTTCTTCTTTGGTGC
>DASSCG010000285.1:0-4475 GCA_035697925.1 Pyrinomonadaceae bacterium | reverse complement strand
GAGTGCGGAGGATGCAGCGCGACCACTATCTGGGGTCGATGAGGCATTGTCGTCGATTATCCATCGTCGGCTGGATAAGATAATGGCGGAGCTTCAGGTCCATGGGTCAGGCCCCTTCAGCGAACGCGTGCGTCAGTTGATGGTGGAACATCTCGGTGAGATACCTCTGACGCCGAGTCTGGTGGCCCGAACAATCGCTGTCAGCACCCGGACGTTGAGTCGACGCCTCGCCGAGGATGGCACTTCATTTCGCAAGATCGTCGATGACGTGCGTCGGGAGTTCGGCTGCGCTCTTCTGCAGGATCGCAGCTTGAGCATCGCTGACGTCGCGTTTTTTCTTCGGTACTCCGAACCCGCCGCATTCAATCGATCGTTCCGGCGCTGGACAGGTCAGACACCTCGAGAGTTCAGGAACTCACCATAAAAGTTATTCTTCATAAGTCGCGCGTTGTTTCTGCGGTCGGCAGTTCTTTGCTACTTCAAGTATTTGCTCTAGTGAAGCTGGCATCAGCGACTGTTAAGGTCCATCCCTGAAAATGACTGAGAAGATGAAGGCTGATTCGATCCCGGGCTTAGTGAATACTGCGGTAAGACTCGGGCTCACGCCATGGAGAAATCTATGGCACACGGAACGCTATGGAAGGCACACATGGTCGGTCAATCGCCAAAGAATATTGTGACGCGCGTAAAAACTAGCTCATCCTCTCCCAACGTCCTTAAAATTCGTTGCGAGCGTCATCTCAACCCACAAACTCCAACTCGTGAAGCGGAAACTAGACGAGTGCCTATACCGCTGGCGCAAGCGGGCAGAGATGTTTTATGATGCGCCGAAATCGAATCAAATTTACAGCTCGGCAGCTGGTCCGTCTTTGCCTGTAAATTATTGATCTAAAGAAGTTACGCCCGCTTGGCTCAGTGGTAGAGCACTCGCTTCACACGCGAGGGGTCAGTAGTTCGAATCTACTAGCGGGCACCAAATTTTCACTATCGTCTACGCTTTGTTATTGTTCTGCTCCGGCTGCCTGAAGTAATTCAGCGATCTCGATCCTTCTCTCTTGTAAGCATCAAGGCCGTCTTTCCGCTCATAGTGAATTTCCCTGAGACGTAAGCACCTTTGCTTAGCAAGACTCGAACAATCATTAGGATCCCGCCGTCGACGCTCCTGCAATCGGCTTGGATACTTCCTTAACAACTTCGGTCGTCACGCCTGTCTTTCCGCTTAGAGCAATGTCAGCGAGCGCGACTATTCCACAACAACGGCCGTCAGCATCAACCACCGGCACGCGGCGAATCTTTTTGTCTTCCATGAGCCACGCGCACTTCCCGAGCGACATCTCCGGCGTTACTGTCACGCAAGGTGTGGTCATGCAATCCGCCACAGTTAGATCGAGTGGATTGAGTCCTTTGGCAATGACGCGGCAGACGATATCGCGATCTGTGATCACACCGATTGGGAGTTTTGTTTTGTTGTTCTCGACAACAGGTATCTCCCCACAGTCATGATCAACCATCATCTGTGCGACCTCTTGTAGGGCCGTTTCTGAAACACAACATGCCGGATCGGCAGTCATAACATCTTTCACTTGCATCGTCTTTTCACCTCCAATCTTTCACTTCGACTTCTCAAGAACAGTGCATCAAGGTATTCCTCACGAGTACTCGCATGAAATCAGAACATCAGTTTTCCTTTTTGTACGACAAACACACGCCAACATACAGGCTTAGAACGAGCCACCAAACCGAAAAAACGGGCGGTAGGCTGCTCAAACGAGTGCCCTTGTTTTAGTTGCCTAATGAAGGCCTTTCATGGAACCGAATAGGCAAGATGTATACCGATTGACCGTTGCTCTTTTTTGCCCGGTTTAGGTGCGTTGGTCCATACAAAATAGTGCTTGCTCATTGGCATCTAGTTTGCGGCAGGAGCAGGTGTTATTCGCAGAAACACTGTTCTACCGAAGCTGAAAGTTAGAAGTGAGAATAATGTAATGAATTCAGAACTGACTTTTGGGCTGAGGATCAGAAAGACTGACTCTCACAATCTTCGAAAGGTTGGAAACTATGCCATTGGAACATTTCGTCGAGCGGTTATCCGCTTTCGAACCACACGATTTGCCAGTAGTGAGTCTGTATCTCAATGCGCAGGCTGATGAGCATGGCAAGCACAATTACGACGTCTTTGTTCGGAAGGAACTTTCAGAGCGCGCTAAAACTTTCAAGCCCGACACTCCGCAGCGGGCAAGCATCGATGAGGATTTGGTTAGAATAAATAGGTACCTCGAACAGAAAATTCAATCTCCCACTCAGAGCATCGCCATTTTCGCCTGCTCGGGCGCTAACGACTTTTTTGAGGCGCTCCAGCTCGAGGCTCCCATCGACAACAATCGAGTCTTTGTTTACGAGCGGCCACATCTGTATCCGCTGGCGCGTTTGCTGGATCAGTATCCACGCTATGCGGTCGTTCTTGCCGATACGAACTCTGCAAAGATCTTCGTTTTTGCCCTCGGCAAAGCAATCAAGCGAAACGAAATACAAAACGTGAAGACCAAACGTACGCAGGTTGGCGGCTGGTCGCAAATGCGGTATCAGCGTCACAATGAGAATTATCATCTGCACCACGCCAAGGAAGTGATCGACAATCTCCAACGCCTGGTTGGTAATGAACTAATTGAGCACGTAATACTGGCAGGCGACGAGGAAACGATCATTCCGCTGCTGCGCGAGCAAATGTCCAAGGAGCTGTCGGAAAAGGTGGTTGATGTACTAAGTCTGGGAATTGGCACTCCTGAGCACCAATTACTTGAAGAATCGTTCAAAGCCTATCGCCGACATGACTTACTAAGTGATATGGAGAAGGTTGAACATTTGCTTGACGAATATCGAAGAGACGGCCTCGCCGTCGCCGGTGTACCACATACGCTGGCGGCTCTTTCTAATGGGCAGGTAGAGGAATTGCTGATCGCCTCTTCAGCGGACGAAATTCAATTTGATAGCGCCGAGGTTGAGAAGGTTTTAAGACTCTACGACAATCCGGGAGAGGCTTCAGCGGAGCTGGACCAGCGCACGGTCGCAGACGAGCTAGTCAGGCGGGCAACACAGTTGTCGTCGGCGCGGGTAACCTTTATTGAAGATGCCAGCGCCATTAAGAATGTCGGGGGAGTAGGCGCGCTATTGCGTTATCGGATTTCCGCAGAAAGCGCAGCGCCTTACGAGCAGGGCCAGACGGTTTCTAAAGCCGAAGCACTGGTTGAGCTAAATACTAATCAGGAAGGAGCACAAAATGTCGGACAAGGATCGACAAAAGAAAGATCACAAGCGCAAGGACAAGGATAATGAGGCGATGAGAGAGCGAAGTAATCCCCGCAATCAGCAGGCTGAACCTCGTCATCAGGCCAAAGACGAATCAAATCTCACTGATTCCGAACCTGGGCCAGACTCCGCTCGAATGGGTCGTCCGTTAATAACAGGGGGTAGGAACCGATGAACAAAAATCGCAACAAGCTTAACCAGCCTCCCACTGGAGAAGGCAAGAAGCAGAGTCCTCGCTCCGGCGATGCAAACAAATTGCACAAACGTGCTGAGGTATTGCAAGCAGGTCATGCTGAACAGAATATCGGCACCGCGCAAGAAGAGGAGGCATTGAGATCTCCGCAACGGTCGAGTAATCCGAAAAGACCCAAAGCGGGGCGCTAAGCGAAGGACAGTTTGGTTTGTAGTTAATTGCAGGACTGAGAAATCAATGAAATGGCGACAGGCGTGCGCGAATGCTGGTCCCAGATGACACGAGCGACGGCAAGAGTTAGAAAACTTGAGTTGTTTATTAGCGAGAGTTTGCCAGCTGGCTGCCGAGAAGTCGTTGCGACTCTCAACTTAGCCGCTTGAACGAGGAGACAACAAAGGTGCCGAAAGATCCAAAAAGAAACATCCAGAATTACCAGCTCCGGGGTGGCCATCTTAATGAGTACGCGTTCCAGAAGAGTCAAGGCGAGATGGTCCAGGAATCTGAGTTGCCATTTAACGATGAAATCGCTAAGCCAAATCTAGCTGAGGCAACAAAACGCATGGCGGAAGTGACTGCCAAAGCTCACCGGATCGTCGAACAGCGAAAAACACGTGGGCTGGTAAAGTCTGGAGCCCGAAAGAGTATTGTCAGCGTCAAAAAATCGGCTAAGAAGGTAGCCACTCGGTCAGCAAAGAAAACAACGCGCCCAGGAACCAAGAAACGGGCTGCTGCCAGCAAAAGATCGGCTCAGAAGGTAGCCATGAAGTCAACTAAGAAGGCCACAACACGGCCAGGTACTAAGAAGCGGGCAACTGTGAAAACCAGGCGACAAAACCGGGCCTCTAATCGGTGATCAAAAGCTACCGATATTTCACGTCATGTTTATCTGCGAAGTCAGTATTACTCGGAAAACCCGAAGTTCACTCTGGTTTTTGATTGCTCTCGGAGCAATTGTTCTGCTCCTAACCTTTCTTCT
>DASSCG010000284.1:0-10109 GCA_035697925.1 Pyrinomonadaceae bacterium | reverse complement strand
TTCGTCACGGAGAAGCGGTAGGTTACGGCATGCTGGTGGCTGGTCACTTGTCAAAAGAATTGGGTTTGCTCGGGACGTCCGAGTTAGAATTGCTGCGAGATACGGTCCGGTTAGCCGGTCCCTTGCCCGCCGCAAATGATGTAGATGCCGGGGCTATCATCCGTGCTATATCCCGCGACAAAAAGAGTATTGACGGCAGTGTTAATTGGGTTCTGCTCGAAAGAATCGGACGCGCTCTTATCATTGATGGCAAGGAGATTACTCCGCAGCTCCTTCGCGATTCGATAAGTGCTGGTCTGAAGAAAAACGTCAGGAATTGATCACAAGGAGTATGTATGACGGATGATGCTAGATCAGGTGAGCTTGGAGGCGCGCGGCTGAACTTCCTGATAGTGATGGCCATTCTTGCGGCCATCGCATACACGGGCTACCTGTACGTTCCAGTGGCGTATCAAGCATTTCTGTACAAGGATCTGATGCAGAACAAAGTGGATGCGGCCGCCGCGCTATCTTACCCGCCTAACTGGGTTTTTGATCAATTGACCAAGAGTGGGCCCGATTACGAGGTACCCCCGGAAGCCGAAATTACTCCCGTAGTGGAAAACGATCGCATGCAGGTGCGAGTGCAGTTTAGCAGGCCCATTGAATTCCCTGGCTACACTTACATGTACGAGTTTGATCACACCGCACAAAGTACACAGTTCTTATTTAAGGCCAGGTAAAAAAAGGCGCAGGATTGAATCCTGCGCCTTTTAACCGTCTCTGTCGCCTCGCTATCGTTGAGCACCATCGAGAAATGCTTTTAGTTTGCGTGAGCGAGAGGGATGCCTCAGCTTGCGCAAGGCCTTGGCCTCAATCTGCCGAATGCGTTCGCGAGTAACAGCGAAGTGTTGGCCCACTTCCTCCAATGTATGCTCAGATCCGCTGGTACCCAGACCGAAACGCATCTTGATGACCTTTTCTTCGCGGGGCGTTAGAGTCGCCAGTACCTCATCGGTAATCTCACGAAGGTTTGAAGCCACCACTGCATCAGCGGGATTTAGTATTGACTTATCTTCGATAAAATCGCCCAGATGCGAATCTTCCTCCTCGCCAATTGGAGTCTCGAGTGAGATTGGTTCCTGAGCAATCTTCAAAACCTTCCGCACCTTTGAAACCGGAATGTCCATCTTCTTTGCAATCTCCTCGCTAGTTGGCTCCCGTCCTAACTCTTGGACCAACGCACGAGAAGTGCGAATCAGTTTGTTGATGGTTTCGATCATGTGCACCGGGATACGGATTGTCCTGGCCTGATCGGCTATCGCGCGAGTGATTGCCTGACGTATCCACCAGGTCGCGTAGGTAGAAAATTTGTAACCTCGCCGCCACTCGAACTTGTCCACAGCTTTCATCAAACCGATATTGCCTTCCTGAATCAAGTCTAAAAACTGAAGGCCTCGATTGGTGTACTTCTTGGCGATGGAAACGACGAGCCGGAGGTTCGCCTCGACCAATTCACGTTTGGCTTGTCCGGTTTGTTGTTCACCGATCACAATTGATTGGAGCGATCGTTTGATTTCTACTGGTCCGACGTGGTGGTCTGCTTCTATTTGGACGAGCCGTTTTTTGGCCGCGGAGATTCGTCGTTTAAATTCCTTCTGGTCGTCGGGCTTGATGCGCTTCTTACCAAGCTTCTCCGTGTAGTTGGCAATTTCACGTTCCGAGTCGCGAACTTCCTTCTGAACCGCGCGGATGGCATTGATCAGCCGTTGGCGCGCACGCTCGGTCATGCTCAACCTCCCAATTTCCTGGGCAATCTCCAGACGCAATCGAGCCACTTTGCGACGCAACCGCATCAGTTTCTTACTCTTCTTACCGCGAGTGATTTTTTGCTCAGCTCTGAGCTTCTCCCACTCTTTTAACCCTTGCTTATAGAGCTTTCGGATATTCTGGATACCTTCGATGGTCCAGTTTCGATATTCTTCAGCCTTGTCTTCATCGCCAGTCAGCTCAGCCTGCTCTGAAAAAAGCACGATCTCGCGAATGTTTGCGGTTCCCGCTTCCAGGGCTTCGCCGATTCTCAGCAACTCCTTCACCGCGAGGGGCGAACGTGCGATAGCTTTTTGCGTTTTCAGTTGGCCCCGCTCGATCCGTTTGGCTATGGCCACTTCACCTTCGCGAGTCAGCAGCGGGACTACGCCCATTTCGCGAAGATACAGACGAACCGGGTCGTTTGTTTTCTCCAGTGCGCCGGCTGAAAGGTCGAGCTCGATGTCGTCATCGAGCGACTCGTCGTCATCGTCGGCAACTACAACCGCTGCTTGTTCCAAGAGTCTTTCATCAGAATCCGCAACGGGAATATTTGAACCTTCGAGTTTCTGCAGCACATCTTCGATGTCGTCTGGTGAGACGACATTGTCAGGTAATTCGCGATTCAAGTCGTCGAAAGTCAAATATTTCTTGTCGCCACCCAGCTCAAGCAATCTTTCCATCACATCATCCCGATCTTTATCTTCAATACTCACTTCTTATCTGCTCCATGGAGTTCAGGGCTCGCAATTAAAAGTTGAAACCAACCCTTAATTTGAAGAACGTTGGTTGAAAACTTAAATTGCAAACCAAAAACCGAAAATCTTAAACACCCGACTGCATGCCTTCTGCCTTGGGCAGGATGGCACCTCTGCGCCGGGCAAGTTCAATTTGCTCACTCGAAAGCGTTGAAACTCTTTCGTTATCGCCCGCTCGCTCAGCTGTCGCCAACTCCACTCTTATTTCCTCGATCCGATGATTGAGCTTCATGAGTCGAAACGTATGTACACATTCTTCCGGAGCGTAGTGTTCATTGGAAGCATGTAATGACTCATTCATCAACAACATCGGCAGCAGCCGTGACGAAAGCGGGTCCCCCTCCGTCTTCTGGCTCAAGTTCTCGAAATTTACCTCAATGCCTTCCTTTTCAATCTCGAGCAGGGCTCTAAATATGGCCGCTGTCGGAAGATCCTCATAGTCTTCAGGCTGGAGGATTGGCAGGACACCATGGCGCAAGGTTTCGTCAGCAAAAAGTAACCCCAACAAACGTTGCTCGGCAGGCGTGGCATCCACTTGCCGGTTTACCGTTCTCTGCGTGCTGGCTCTAGGTCCGCTGCCACGCACAAACTGCCATAACTCGCGTCTCAGCGACGGATCCGAGATACGCAGTGAATCCGCGGCAATGTCAAAATACTCGCGTTTCTGTAGCCGGCTGCGGACAGCGCGAATAAACGGGAGCACTTCATCAATCGCTGCCTCCTTTTCGGCAGGATTAGTGAGCTTGCGATCCCGTACCGCCTGATCGATTACAAATTGTATGTGGGATTGTGCCTCGCCACGTCGCCGTTGATACTCGTTCGCACCCGATCTTCTGATGAATTCATCCGGATCGGCGTTGTCCGGAAGAACCAGCACCTTTACCTCAAGGTCTTCAGCCAGAAGGGTTTCGATAGCTTTTTTTGCTGCCTGCACGCCTGCTCGGTCACCATCATAATTGACTACCACCTTACGCGCAAACCGAGCCAACAGTTTCACTTGCTCTGGAGTTAGAGCAGTGCCCAGGCTCGCAACAACATTTCGGATGCCAAACTGGTAGGGAACAATCAGGTCGAGAAACCCTTCAACCAGAATCGCATAGCCCTGCCGCCGGATTTCGTCACGCGTGAGATTCAGGCCAAAAAGGTTACGACCCTTTACATAAGCAGCGGTCTCAGGCGAATTTATGTACTTCGCGTCCTCGCCCTTTAAGGTGCGCCCACCAAATGCTATCGGACGCCCCTGGATATCCATGACCGGAACTATCAGCCTTCCGCGGAACCGATCATACGAGCCGCCCTCTTCTTTCTTAACCACCAGACCGCTACGCTCAATCTGTAGCTGGCTCGCACCTTTTTGTCTGAGGTGAGATGAGAGCGCATCCCAGCTATCAGGCGCATAACCAAGACGAAAGGTCTTTCGTGTTTCATCAGAAATCTCTCTCTGCGTCAGGTACGTACGGCCTATTCCAGCATCCTCAGCACTCTCGAGCTGCTGTTCCCACCAATCCAGCGCCCATTTGTTAAGTTCTATTACTTCGTCGACTTCCTGTCGCCTCGCTTCGAAGCGACTATCATCAACGAGTTTGGGCAGCGGGACTCCGCTCTTTTCGGCCACGATCCGGATGGCGTCGGGAAATGCGACCCGCTCAATTTCCATTACGAAGTTGAAAACTGATCCTCCCTTATGACAACCAAAGCAATAAAAGATTTCTTTGGCTGGACTCACTGAGAACGAGGGCGTCTTCTCCTTGTGAAACGGACAACACGCCATCCAGTTTGCGCCCTTCTTCTTGAGCACCACATAGTCCTGGACCACTCGAACTATGTCAGCCTGGCGTTTCAGATCGTCAATGAATGTTTGTGGGTAACGCATCTCAACTATTGTCTAAGCTCTACTACCGTGGCGCCACTACCACCTTGATCCTGCGGTGCAGCTGAGAATCGAGATACATGCGGATGATCTTTCAAAAGCTCGGAGATCGCGCGACGTAGCGCCCCCGTGCCGTGACCATGAACGATGCGCAACTGGGTCATACCACCTAGCGACGCAGCATCAAGGAATTTATCTACTGCATCAACCGCCTCATCTGTTCTTTGACCGATTACGTTCAACTCAGAGCGTGCCATATCCTCCGATGACTTGAATTGAATAGCAGCATTGTTGGTGGGTCGGAGTTTTGAGAAGCGACCGCCTTCGCGTTTCGCCGGAGTAGTTTCCTGGACCAGTTCAAGGTTTTCCAACTTCTCACGGAAGCGAAGCGATTTGACTCTCACTTCGGCTTCGTCATCTTTTACGCTATCAACAATTCCGATCGAGCCAAAGGACCTGAGTCGCACCTGATCACCGACCTCAATATTGCGCGCAGGAGCGGCGATGTAACGTTGATCATCAACGCCAGCCGAAGACTCCCCGGATCCTGAATACGACGCACCGGTATCCTGGGTGGCAACGACTTGGCCATCACGCATAACCCGCACGCCCCGGGAACTCGTACTCGCTGGAGCTGAACTCCCTTCTTGGCCACGACTATTGCTGGCAGCGCGTTGAGCCTCGCGTTTCAGTTCTGCCACACGGCGTTGACTCTCTCGTTCCAGCTTGAGTCGTTCGGACCGATCCTGAATAGACGAGAGCAGCTCCCGAGAACGTCGTTCAAAATCGTAAACAATCTTTTCCAGTGCACTTTGAAAGGTTAATTGGCGTTGGCGTTCGCGCTTGTCGGCTTCTTTCTCTAACGAAGCAAACTTCTCGGCAACTGCGGATCGTTCTTCTTCGAGTGCTTGTCTCAGCGCCTCTGCTTCCTCCGACTCACGTTTAATTTGGCGCAGATATTCGGTGGCCTGACGCGAAGAATCACTAACGCTTGTTGAAGCGGAGCCGATTATTTTGTCCGAGATTCCAAAGCGGCGGGCAATTTCCAGCCCTGAAGAAGATCCGGCTACTCCAACGAGTAATCGATACGTCGGCTGCAGCGTCTTCTCGTCAAACTCCACACTAGCGTTAAGCACACCTGGTTCGTTAGCGGCGTAAATCTTCAGGCCACTGTAGTGGGTCGTTGCCATGACCCGCGCACTGCAAGATTTGCGGAAGTGATCCACCACCGCAACGCCGAGTGCCGATCCCTCTTCGGGATCGGTGCCCGTACCCACTTCATCCAGTAGTACCAACGCGGGTGAGCGACAGAGTTCGATCATCCGCGATATGTTGGCAACATGTGATGTAAAGGTCGAAAGATTAGCAGCCAGGGATTGGTGGTCCCCGATATCTGCGAGCACGGAAGCAAAGAAGGGGACACGGGCGCGACGCGCCGGCACCGGCAACGCCGACAGAGCCATGAGTGATAGCAGTCCCGCAGTTTTAAGCACTACAGTTTTGCCGCCGGCATTAGCGCCCGAGATGATCATTGAATCATTTTCGTTGTCGAGCGCGAAGGACACTGGGACCACTGCTCCTCCGGTTGCGCGAAGATTTTCCTCCAGTAGGGGATGCCGTGCGTCTAATAGTTCGAAAGTGCCACTGACTTCACTCTGTGTCGATGAGTTACTTTTAATTGGCTGTGATGATGAGGGCAAACCAGAGCTCGAAGTCAGTGTCAAGGTCCCCACCGTCGGAATGACACAATTGAATCTCTGATGAAAAATAGCCTTGGCGTTTATGAAATCGAGTTCAGCAATCGCTTCGGCGGCCATCTCGATTCCTGTTAAGTGAAACCGCAGCTCCTCGGTTAAAGCGAAAAGGATCCGATAGATCTCGCGCTCTTCCGTCTCCCGTAAACCTTGCAATTCGTTATTGGCATCAATCGTGTCGAGAGGCTCGATGAAAGCGGTGGCTCCTGATGATGAAAAACCATGCGCGACGCCCTTGATGTGTCCGCGATGATCGGCCTTTACAGGAATTACGAAGCGATCGTTTCTGATGGTTACCAGTTCGTCCTGCACTGCCTCTTCGGATCGTCGCATTATACTTTCCAGCGAACGAGTAATACTTGATCGAAGCTTTGTGATTTCGTGACGAACTCTAGCCAGTTCCGGGCTGGCGCGGTCATCGAGTTCTCCTGTAGGCAAGATCTTGTTGGTTACGCGAGCAGTGATGCTATTCAACTCTCGTGGAAGGGTGGCAACTATTTCAGTTAACGTAGGAGCCGCTTCGCTTTCAGCCAATATCGCCGAACGCGCTGACATAGCCTGCTCACAAAGCCGCGCTATTTCGAGAATCGTGGTTGACTCTAACGATGTTCCTTCAACTCGCAGCCGCGCAATTGCCTCGGCAGGATCCTTTAACTCGCCGAAAGACCAGGTCGCGCCCCGTTTTCGTAATTGGACGCACTCGGCAGTAGCGGTCAGCGCCTTTTCCAGCTTGTCCAACTGATCAAGAGGCAACAGCGAGTCAAAGCGCGCACTCCCCATTGACGTCTGTGTTCCGCGACGAACTAACGCCCGCAGTTGGTCGAATTCCAAAGTGTTAAAGGCTTGATCGTTCATGACCCAGAACTGTGAACGAGATTAATAGTCACCAAACTGGAGGCAGGTGCATCCAAATTCCGTTCTCTCACTAGATTTACTTTGATTCTAACACCCGCGGAAGGATTTCACACGAGGTCTAAAGTTTTCATTAGCTTTATCGTTTTGAAGAGCCACGATATAACACAAAGAACACGAACGTGAGGTTCGTGCTAATTGGGGTTGTACTAATTTGAGAGAGGCGTGCATGAGATAAGTCGATCGTTCTCTGCTTTTTCGCCACTTTTTTAAGTCTTCCCTTGATCGGCTCAGAACCGCCGACGTCTGCGTTCGCGTCCCCGAAGCGCTGCCGAAAACAGTCCCTTAACGTTGATTAAATTGACCACTTCATCGGCATAACGGAAAGTCCCGGCCAAAGCTCTGTTAGCTGGTTCAGATGAGGGCTCAATATCGCTTGTAACCAAATCGATGATCGCCCCTTTATCTTCAATGGCAATGGCGATTTGTTCATCTCCTCGCAACGCCACCAGGAGTCCAGGCGGAAATAAAAGACGTATCGTTGTTTGGCCAAACAAATTGAGCGGATCGAATGCCGTCAACATCCGACCTTGGATGGAAACAACGCCTAGTACGGCAGGTGGCGCATAAGGGAGGGGAGTCGGCCGGCGCCATTCCGCGATAGTTGCAATCTCGTCCTCGAAGATACCAAGCACAAGGCTACCGGCATACATCAGCTGTAGCCTGCGTGTGAGTTTAGGTTGGTTCTCCGCCTCTGTGCGAAAGGAACTAGCCCGGTCGGTGTTCATTAGAGTGGGCTGCCGAGTGCTAGACGTTTCGTCGTTCATGGTTTTGTCTCTGTCGATAGCATTATAGCGCGAGGGTTCAGTAACACAGGCGCATATTATGAGTGCCGTCTGTTTTTCGGGATAGCATCACACTCGTGTTGGCCCAACTCGGCAAGTACTCTCCTGGCGCGTTAGAATGCTGATCTGTAGTGAAATACTCCGAAAGGATTGGTTCCATGGATGAATTCGATCGTTACCGGTCAGAGATGAACGAGAAGTTGTTGGGTAGTAACCACCTGGGCATCAAAAGGTTTTTCGCTCTTGACACACAGGCTTATGAAGACGGCGCACTCGACAAACGCACTAAAGAGCTGCTGGGCCTGGTGGCTTCAACGGTTCTTCGTTGCGACGACTGCATTACCTATCACATCAAACAGTGCGTTAATGTAGGTGTTAGCCGGCCGGAATTTCTAGATGCGTTTAACGTGGCGCTCGTGGTGGGTGGTTCAATCACCATTCCCCATTTGCGTCGCGCGATTGACCGGCTAGACAATGTTTTAGGTAATCTGGATACCTCGGCTCAGGTCCCCCACGAACACGAATAACGGAATCCGCGCAGGAACATCCTTCAGAGAATCCAAGACTTCGATGGCAACCGTAATTACGATTCACTCTTAGAAGCGACAGAGGAGTTTTTTGTTCAGAATAATTAGGACAATCTCAATAATTGCGATTACGGCGTCCCTATGTGTCAACGTCACCGGTTTCGCCCGCGGGAATCGAATCGGTCTAATGAAAGAGGATCTTATGTCTGCTCAACAGGGGATTCGTGTGCGTGCACCCGAGATAACGGGCGGGCGCGGCTGGCTGAATACAAGTAGACCTCTTTCAGTGGCAGCACTGAAAGGCAAGGTAGTCTTGCTGGACTTTTGGACCTATGGCTGCATCAACTGCATTCATATTATCCCGGACCTTAAAAAGCTCGAGGAAAAATACGCCAATCAACTAGTAGTCATCGGAGTCCATTCCGCAAAATTTGAGAATGAGAAAGAGACAGAAAATATTAGACGCATCATCCTGCGTTACGAGATCGAGCATCCAGTCTATAACGATGCCGACTTTAAGGTGTGGCAGAGCTACGGCGTGCGTGCCTGGCCTACGCAGGTTCTCATTGATCCTGCTGGTTACGTGATTGGGGCAACCTCTGGTGAAGGCAAGTACGAACTTCTCGATGCAACTATCGCGAAGACGGTCGAGGAGTTTCGTAAGCGAGGTGAGCTTAATGAAGAACCGCTCAAACTCACTTTGGAGCGCGCTAAGGTTGGAGATCTGCCGCTCGCTTTTCCCGGCAAAGTTTTGGCAGATGCCAAGGGCGATCGGTTGTTCATTGCCGATTCAAACCACAACCGTATTGTCATCACAAAGCTCAATGGTGAGCTGATCGAAATCGTCGGCAATGGCGAGCGTGGGGCCGCGGATGGCGCCTTCGATAAAGCCAGTTTGTATAGGCCACAGGGAATGTCTCTGGACGGCGACAATCTCTACGTGGCGGATACCGAAAACCACCTGATTCGCCGCATCGATCTCAAAGGGCGAACAGTGACCACTATTGCGGGCACTGGGAAGCAATCGCGTGATTACTTCAAGCAAGGCCCAGCGCGCGAGATTGCTCTGAATTCACCCTGGGACCTTCAACTGGTGGGTCGCACGTTATATATCGCCATGGCCGGCCCGCACCAAATCTGGAAGCTTGATCTCGAGAAAGGGGAAGTCTCTACTTTTGCCGGCTCCGGTAACGAAGCGCGTACCGACGGCCCTTTACTTGAGGCAGGCTTTGCTCAACCCTCCGGTTTAGCCACAGACGGCAAGATTCTATTTGTAGCCGACAGTGAGTCCAATATTATTCGCGCCATCGATTTGCTTAGCGGCCAAGTCAAGACTGTCGTGGGCGGTAACTTATTTGACTTTGGTGATGTTGATGGGCGAGGTGACGACGTGCGTTTACAGCATCCCTTGGGCCTCTTTGCGCTCGATGGGAAATTGCTAATCGCCGATACCTACAATCACAAGATCAAACAACTCGATCCATCCGAACGTTCGGTAAAAACGCTTTTCGGCAGCGGCAAGCCTGGTCAAATGGATGGCAATTCGCCCTCGTTCTACGAACCGGGTGGTTTGAGTGTCGCCGGCAATAGGCTTTATGTGTCGGACACAAACAACCATGCGATTCGAGTTGTCGATCTGAAAACGAAAGAGACTTCGACCCTTCGTCTTGAGGATCTTGAACCGCCGTCGGCCTCCGATTCAGGAGCAGCCACAG
>DASSCG010000283.1:0-2529 GCA_035697925.1 Pyrinomonadaceae bacterium | reverse complement strand
ACCCTGGCCGCTTCAATGCGCTTCTCAATGGGTTCGTAGCGACAGAAGGTTTGTTGATTGAAGGGAAAGGGAAGCGGTTCTGCCACGTCGTGTGGCCGATTCTCGTCAACTGAAAGTTCAGTGATCTCGTGGTTCATCAATATAGGTAAAGGTCCAATCGTCTTTAGTTTTGAGTCTTATTACTCTCATCCCCGGCTCGTTGTTTCGTATTTTGTTTGAACTCTGGAATCCGGCTTCCTGCGCCGGCTGCCGTTATTTCCGCTCGTAGTTTAGCAATTAACAGGCCATGAATTCGAGCCCTAAATGAGTCCGTGCGCCCAGCGGCATTATGATCTGCCAAAAGGAGCATGCGATGCCAGGAGGATTCAAGCTCGTCGGCCAGCAGCGAAACCTTCGTAATATCGTAGGGAACTGCCACTTCCTTACAGCCCGCGCGGGCGAAGACCGAGAGATATCGGGCCGTTGCGAGATCCGGGCATAACAGGCGGCGTTGGCCCAACTTTAGCTCGACGCCGAGGAGGGTGTGCTGAATCTCCACCCGCAGCTTCTTCGGTAGTGCTCCAAAATCGTACGAGCGCGTCCTCATTTTTAGAATGCGCTGCGTGTAAATCAGCGGCAACCAGGTGTCGGCAAGTTGGGTCTTGATCTGTTCGGCGTGTTCTTCTGCGGTCACGTGGTAAGCATTTGCCTGACGTCCGGTTAACGTAGCGACAGTGTAACAAGGGGCTTGGACTGCAGCGCGTTTATGACCAGACCAGGAAAGAGTCCGAGGTACAAGACGCCTACTGCTGTAATCGTCAAAACAATCGCGATACTCGCCGGAATCGGTGGGGCGATCCAAGAGGTGGTGCGTTCGCGGAAAAACATCACGATGATTAGTCGCAAGTAATAATACGCTGACACCGCGGTGTTAAGTACGGCTATCACCACGAGGATGACATATCCCTGGTCAAGCGCTGCGCGAAAGACCATGATCTTGCCTATAAACCCGGCAGTCAGTGGCATCCCTAACAAACTCAGTAAGAATAGAGATAAAGAGAAAGCGAGCACGGGAGATTGAAATCCGATCCCGTTGTAGTCTTCGACTTCGGTTCGTCGATCGCCGGCGCGAGCGATAAGCTGCACCACTGCGAAGGCACCGATATTCATAACTGCATAAATCAACAGGTAGAACGTTACCGCTGTGATCGCGGCATTGCGCTGTTCAATGGTGGATGCTGCTCCAGCCGCAATGAAACCCACCAAAGCGTAGCCCGCATGCGCGATAGAGGAATAGGCGAGGAGGCGTTTCACGTTGTTCTGCACAATGGCAGCGACGTTCCCAATAGTCATCGTCAGGATCGCCAGAACGACCAGAACTGAAACCCATGCAGCATGAAGCTCACCTGAAACTGTCTTGTCAGCAGCGGCTGCTACGAACGGAAATCCAAAAACAAAGACCCTCATGAACGAGGCAAATCCCGCTGCCTTTGGTCCCGCAGCCATGAACGCCGTAACTGGGGTGGGAGCTCCTTCATAAACGTCAGGGGTCCAAATATGGAAAGGTGCGGTCGCTATTTTGAAACCAAAGCCAACGAGCATCATGGCTGCGCCGGCAAACAGAAGCGGCGGATACTGCGCATCGTTAAGGCGGCGCGCAATCTCTGCGACATTTGTAGTCCCGGGAAGGCCGCTGATGAGTGCGGTGGCTCCGTAAATTAGCGCGATGCCGTAGAGGAGAAAGGCCGACGACAGTGAGCCAAGGATAAAGTACTTGAGAGAAGACTCGTTTGAGCGAACATCTGTCCGCCGAAAACCTGCCATCACGTAGGTAGCAATCGAAAGAATTTCCAGGCCGAGGAAAATGATTACCAGGTCGCCGCCTGCGGCCATCAACATCATCCCCGCGGTTGCAAACATGAGAAGTGAATGAAACTCGCCGGCAGGAAGTCTCTCATTTTCGACCCAGACCATCGAGATGAGGACTGTCAAAGCCGACACGACGAGGAAGACGAGTGTAAAACCGAGCCGAAGCTCATCCAGCACAATCATTCCGTTAAAAGCCTGGCTGGCACCACCCCATGACAACCAAAGCCAAATCGTTGCCACCGCTCCGGCCAGCAGACCTGCGAGTGACACGCCGCCCGTTACCCAGCGTTGTTCAGGTCGAGCAAAGGCATCGACCAACATGACCACAACGCCGACGATACAGATGATCAGCTCAGGCGCAATCAGGGCAAAGCTGATGTCAGGCGGAGTGAATTGTAGAGCCAGGAGAGAATTCATTTAGTTGTAGTGATGCTAAGGTTCACTTTTTCGGGCTTTGAATTGTCGGCATTTTCGCCACGCGTCTCTGCCGGTTTATTGTCTGCGAATGATCCGCCGGTCGGGGGAAGCGCAACCCGCGATCGAACAACTTCGACACTCGCTTTCGAGCGATCCAAAAATGGCCGCGGAGCAACTCCCATAACCACCATCAATATTAGCAGTGGAAGCAGCAACCCAATCTCACGAGCATTGAGATCGGGCAGATTAATGTTCGCGTCATTG
>DASSCG010000282.1:0-2346 GCA_035697925.1 Pyrinomonadaceae bacterium | reverse complement strand
TCGCTGCCGGTTTTACAAATCGTTGAACGAGCGACAGCCAAGAAGGGAAAAAGGCGCATGAGAAGCGGAAAAGAGAGCTTGTTGAGCAAAGGAAGTCAAGGATCAGGCGGCATTATGAATGCGACTAATCACTCGGTGGCTCGAAGTGGCCTGATGGACGATTTTGCCAAGGGACGGAGGATTGTTTTGACTGTTTCACCAGACTTTTCAAACTCATTTCCGCAGCTCGGAGTAGTTTAGGCTCCCCGCTCTGAATCAGTGCCGTCAGCATGACATAGAGCGATCGATCCATTCTCGAACCAGTCAGGATTCGTTCGGTGATGGGGTCCGGACCATCAGGCGTTTCCTCCACTTCGTCCTGATCACGAAAGAGCAATTGAAAGGCGTCAGGATGTGCGAAGAGCCATGCCACAGGAATTTTTATTGCGGTGGCAAGCTGTTCCAAGGTCTTCGTTGACGGGTCAAACGATTCAGCTTCAATATCGTCAAGGGCTTGAAGCGATATCCCTGCCTCGGCAGCGAGATACTCCCTCGAAAACCCTCGCGCCAGCCGCCAGGCCTGGATCTGTAAGCCGATCGCCATGCGCGATGATATCTGAAGCTGCAAAGTATTGGCAACTGTGGACAACTTATGTTTTCGCTGAATTGTCAATCTGTTATGAGCAAATTGTCTCAGTGGAAGATGAGCAATGAAATCGGGTACAATACGGACAATTCATTCTCAAGGAGGCGGATCATGTTGGGTACAGATATTCGCGGGATCATGGCGGAAGAGGAAGAGGTCCTGCGCCGTAGACAGGCGTTAAAATCGCTCCTTTCCATGCGGACCAAACAATTGCGTGAATCCTTGGAGCAGCGGATCAAGCGGGCCAAGAACGGCGGCGACTGGATGCAGCTTTCACGTGAGGAATGTGCAACGTTGCACAAGCAGGAGAAGGCCCACCTCAAGTCTCAACTCGAGCAGTTGCAACATGAGGACGACCGGACGCGGGGCAAGTTGACGCTTCTCAAGCGAGCCAAGGCACGAGCACAAAGAATTCGAGCCGCCGAAGCAGCGTCTGGGCGCAAACGTCGGTAAACGTATAGGACTGTGCCACGCCTCGCGTGTCCTCCCTGCCTAGCCCTTTGACGCGCGCGCAAGCCGCGCGCATTCGCGAACTCTTCCGTGACAAGCGGGTTCGAAAAGCTGAAGGCGCCTTCATCATCGAAGGCGCCAAGCCCGTCCATGATGTGCTCATAAACTACCCCACCTTCGTTCAGGCACTGGTCGTCACCGAGGAATACCTCCAGCGAGAAGGACATCAGGAGCGCCTGGTCCGGGAATCGGTAGACGTGCCCACCTTCCGCTGCCTCAATCAGGGTTTCTCGGCGTTGTCTGACCTCGAAACGCCGCAAGGCATTCTAGCCGTCCTACACCAACCGCGTTGGGACGAAGATCATGTGTTCGAGCAATCAAGGCTTTTTGGACTGTACGGAGAGAAGTTGCAGGACCCAGCAAACGTCGGTGCCATCATCCGTACCGCGGCGGCATTTGATGCCAGTGCACTATGGCTCACGCCGGAATCAGCGGATGTATACAATCCGAAAGTTGTGCGTGCAACGGCAGGGGCGCTGCTTTCCCTTCCGGTCTTCATCGCGCGCGACGTGACCAGGTTTAGTCAGAGGGGCTGCGCCGTCTTTGTCGCTGAAGCTCGGGGGGCAGAAACTGTTAACATGGAAACGATTCGCGAAGTTCCCATGCGGCTTGTTATCGCTCTCGGAAACGAGAGTCGTGGTCTATCGGCTCAGACCATCAAAGAGGCCACCCGGCGCTTCACAATTCCACTGAATCCCCGCATTGAGTCTCTGAACGTCGCGGCCACCGCAGCGATTGCTCTTCACTTCTTCGGCGGATTATCAAGGTCCTAAAGCCGGCAATCGCAGCGGGACTCCAAGATGTCGAAAACTCTGCAGTCTGACCATCAGGAAAAGACGGTTGGAAAGCTTCGTTCTTCTGTGAGCGGCAGCGCGAATGATTGGTGATGAGGAGCCAAAAACAGGACGCTTAACCAATCAGCTAAGGAATGGGGACTCGGCCTCGTTAGTGTCGATGCTATCAGGAAACGGTATGGTGACATGCGCCATGCCTGCTTATCGATTTTGTGCCTCGCCCCCAATGCTCTTGCATGAGATCTTTCACCCATAAAGGAAGAGAATTATGGCAACGAAAAATGTATTTACGAAAAAAAGCGGCAGAATATTTCCAAGAGAAATGGTGAGGATTAGAACGAGCGGCAATTTAAATCCGACAGCATCGAGGTCCGGTCAGACGATTACGACGGTGCCAGCGCGCAAAGTACTTGTCAT
>DASSCG010000281.1:0-4868 GCA_035697925.1 Pyrinomonadaceae bacterium | reverse complement strand
GAACAGGCCAATAAGCGACAGCAGTCGAACGGCGATACCAATATTGAGGTGGCCCAATGGGGGCAGAGCAACGCAACCGGGAACAATTACGGCGATCTATTTACCGGAAGACCCATTCAGTTCACGCAGGCCACCCAGCGACCGCTTGATAACTTCCGCTATTACAACTACGAGTTCTACGCTCAGGACAGTTGGAAGATTCGGCCCAATTTCACGCTCGAGGCGGGTTTGCGTTTAGCATATCTGCCACAGAACTTTGAGCGAAAAGGGTTGGGCGTCCTTTTCGATCCGGCCGCATACGTTCCGGGTGGGGGTGTCTTTATCGATGGCGATCGAAACAACCCTAACGGCTTTAAGTTAGCCGCACGGAACGAGATTCCGAAAGGCGTGCTTCCCAACCCGCCGTTGCAGTGGATGCCACGCCTGAACTTTGCGTGGGACGTCGGTGGTAAGGGTGACCTGGTTGTTCGTGCCGGCGCGGGACTTTTCTACAATCGCGTGCAGGGTAACTTCGATTACTACTCTAGTGGCCAATTGCCTAATACCTACAGTGCGACTGTTGGTCTGCCGTGGGGAAATAACGGTAATGGATTGACCATCGGAGATCTGGCCAATATTGATCCGTTCTCCACGATTTCAAAC
Source organism: Pyrinomonadaceae bacterium (assembly GCA_035697925.1). GTDB lineage: Bacteria > Acidobacteriota > Blastocatellia > Pyrinomonadales > Pyrinomonadaceae > PSRF01. Next base: position 4,226 of record DASSCG010000281.1, on the reverse strand, counting down.
GTGAACGTCAGTTCTCGGGACATCGATTCAAACGAAATCCCGAGAGTTGCAAATATGAGCTTCACGATTGAAAAGAGACTGCCGTTTGACAACATCCTTGCAGTTGCGTACGTCGGTACGCAAGGCAGGCACTTGCCGCAACAGCGCAATCTCAACATCGTGCCGTTGGGAGCACTGTCGAGCGGGTCGATACCATTGAGTCAACCGGTAAATGGCGTTACTTCGATAGATCTGTCTGTGCCCGTAAATCGCGTTGGTCTCGATGCGTCAGTGCTGAGAACGTTTAGACCTTTTGACGCATTCAACTCGGTGGGCGTCTTCCAGTTTACCGGTACGTCAACCTACCACTCGCTGCAAGCGACGTTGAGCCACAACGGAAGAAACTTCCAGTACTTTGCTACCTATACTTTTGGCAAGGCACTGGGAACTGTAGCTACCGCCGAGACTGATGGGGCAGCCTGGGCGGATCCCATCGATACACGAAATCGCAGCTGGGGAGTTCTTCCGTTCGATCGTACTCACGTTTTTAATCTCTCCTACAATTGGAGCGTGCCCAGAATCGCTCGCGGTAGTTTTGCGAATCCGATCACCAGAGGCGTATTCAATGGTTGGCAGATCTCCGGAATCACGACTGTCCAGAGCGGTATTCCGATTCGCTTGAAATTCACCGGCGATATCGCAACTGCCGGAACTGCGACCGGCTGGTACGGTTCAGATGCATTCAACGGCACCAACGCCGGCGCAAGTTTGGGCGCGGTCACACCGGTCTATCTTGGTAATCCGCAAGTGGGTGGAACCGAACTTGGTATCAAGGCATTCGATCTAAGCAAACTCGGTATTCCAAGCTTCCCGAATAGCGGACCATCGCAGCCACCGTTCTACCTACGCACGCCGGGTCGAAGCAACTTCGACATCTCGTTCTTCAAGAATTTTAGTATTGACGAGACGAAGAAGATTCAGTTCCGGACCGGATTATTCAACGTCTTCAACCAAGCCTATCCAACGAGGATCAATGTCACTTCTACAAACCTAACCGGCAGTGACATCTTCCTGGCGCTGGATACCGTCTGCCTCCAACGAGTGACTGTTCCAACCGGCAACGGCAACGCGACCGCGAATGCTTGCGACCCAACCGGTGGGTTCCGCTTCACCGATGGCCGTGAGGGTGACCGAAGTGATACGTTAAATAACTTCGGTAAGATCATAAACAAACGGGGACGAAGAATCGTGGAGTTTGCTTTAAAGTTCACGTTCTAGTCGCCGATCAGTTTAGCCACAGATTACACGGATCACACGGATTTGTTTTGAGGAATCTGTGCAGTCCGTGTAATCTGTGGCTTCTTATTTTAGGTGACTCTCGGTGCAACGTCTTCGCGTTATAGGGCTACTGATCCTTTGGTTTGCACTGTACGGGACTGTGCAGGCTCAGGATGTTGAACCGAGATTCAAGAGCGCAGATACCCATAACGCAGTAATCCGCGGCCGCGTTACGCTCCCATCCGGATTTGGCGCTGAAGGTTATGCGCGGATCACTTTAAGAAACCAGCAGAGCACTCTCTCCACTCTCTACACCAACAACAGCGGCGAGTTTCAAATAAGGAATCTCAGCGAAGGGGTCTACTATGTACAGGCCGAACTCTCGCAGAGTAACTTCGAGCCGGTAGTGCGAAGGGTTGAACTCGGTCGCGGGCTGATGGTGGATTTAACGCTCGAGCTGAGAGAGAAGAAAGACGTCACTCCCACCCGACAGGGCAAGGTGGTTTCTGCTGCTGAACTCCGACAGGCGGTGCCGTCGGCGGCGAAGAAACAATACGCACTTGGCTTGAAATTCGTTAGCAAAGGGAATTTCCAACAAGCTGCTAATCACTTTCAGGAAGCACTCTCAATCTATCCGGAGTATCTCGCTGCTCGTAATGATCTCGGCGCGCAGTATCTTAAGTTGAAGCGAATTGAGGAAGCTGAGAAGCATTTTGAGATCGTCCTCACAGCCGATCCGAAGAACTTCAACGCAAAGTTTAATATGGGTCTGGTCCAGGTCGAACGGCGCAACTACCATGGAGCCATCACACTCCTAAATGAGGCGGTGGCGATTGACAGCACGCGGCCCCTGGCCCGGTTATGGATTGGAGTCGCGAGACTGGAACTGGGGGATCTGGAGACTGCCGAGGCTGAATTGACGCGTTCGTTAATCATGGGTGGCGACGAATGTGTCGCGGCCCATTATCACCTGGCTCGTATCTTCGTGAACCGTGGTGACTTCATCGAGGCGGCGCGCTCAGTTCGATCCTATCTGCAACGCGCGCCACGCGGGGAACTGGTGAAGGAGGCAAACGACCTGGCGCGCCAAATCGAGAACAAATAAACGCATTCCCGTTTCGCTGTGCTTGGTTATGGGCCAACCACGAAGTTCGTTGAGCGCGTAACACTATTTTGACCGTCGCTCACCGTTACCCGAAGTTCAAAAACTCCCTCGGTAAACTTATCCAGCGGGAAGGCACTCGCATACTTTATTTGACCCCTCTCATCGGCAAGCGGAAGCTCGCCGGATGTTTTACCAACCTGGTGATTGTTTTGCAGGATTTCCAGTGTCACCTGCATGGGTTTAGTTACGCCCTTCGCCGGCCAGGCCGTAAAGAAATATGCGAGTTGTTTGACGGTACTGCGGTCGACGCGTTCTCCGAGATTGGGATAAACGAGTAGTTCACCGAAACGGAGCGGCTGATCGCGTTTTTGCTCTTCAGGCGTCAGGCGCTCGGCTCTTTTAAGCACCGCCACGCTACTGAGTCGTGGTTTAGTTTCATCGGTGTTTACAATATCCAGGGACGTGGTGTTGACGTTTGCGCTCCCGTCCGCTGCATCATAGGCAATAACGTCAACCTGATATTTACCTGGAGGGAGTTGCGCTTCGCGGTAGAAAAGTACATTTCCTTTCTTGACCTTTTCCAGCTGATCGATAGCTCCATTCAACGCGTAATGTTGACTCACTTTCTGCACTATCCGACTTGACTGGTCTCTCACCAACGCCACGATAGAAAAATCGGTGCTGTATGTCTTCTTATCGTTGGCGGCCGAAAACTTGAATTTAGATAAAGGAGCCTCGGCCAGAATTAACGCCAATCCATCTTTGCCAGGCGCGGGATAACCAAGAGCGGCGCTTCGCAGCGAATCTGACGACGGGCCACCGTTCAACTTTCTTGCCGAAGCAATCGCCGGTGCTTCGTAATCGAGCATCGGAAGTTCTCCGGCCGACTCGACAGCGTAGTAACCCTGGCGCGACTGAATTTCAACATTCGGGCGTGTTACCTTGACGTTAATACGCCGGAAACGCCCATCGTAGTCTTTGTTTTGCGGTACGTAAGTGAGGAAGTAATAACCGTTCATATCGTCATCGATACGGCGCAGACCGCCGGCAAGATCGTTAGTATCGTGAATGAGAAAGCCGCCTGTTTGATCAGACAGCGAGCCCAGTCCAGTACGAGGATCGAAACGAAGCAAATCTTCGTTGCGCTCAAGCGCTCGCATAAAAGGGCCGCCGCCCCTGTCAGTGCCACTGGCTTGTTGTGCCATGCGGGCCGCAGAAAGCGAATTTAGTTCGCGCGCGGCTTCGGTCGTGCCGGCTTGAATGCGTAAACCGGCGGCGTCTATTGAATAAATGCTCACGTTTGCGCGATTTGCGGCGTTAATAACCGCCGGAAACTTTTGCAGCACGTTGGGCGGTAATTTCAAGCCTTCGGAAAAGAAAATAATTGTTTTTCGTCCCGGCAAGTTCTGCATCGGACTGATCACCGCAAGCAGACTGTTGATTGTCGCAAACCCCTCCTGGTCACGTTCCAGGCGCTCGTAGTGGGCCAGCATCGACGTTTGCATCTCGAGCAGTTTTTGTGCGGCCGCAGCCTGACCGGCCTCAGCTCCCGCAGCGGCAGCAGCAGAGCTGTCCTGAGCGGCGCCTGCCGCGCCGGCCGCCGCGACAGAGGAAGATATCTGCTGATCTAAACCGATGATTCGATCAGTCTTCTCGCGGATTGTTGCGGCACCCGAAGCATTCGCCGATGGTACAGTGCCGGTGGCGCGTTCGACGGCGTCCTTTATTAACAGAGTGTTGTCGGTGAATGTCTGGACCGTGCGGAGGGATTGGTCGATTCCAAACACACCGGTGAATCCCCCGGAAGCCATGCCTTCCTGTGTGTAAGCGAGACCGGCTTTACGAGCTAATGCTCTCGCCTCCG